>JAVEVM010000064.1:0-9140 GCA_034005055.1 Desulforhabdus sp.
GGCGTCGTTATACGGCACCATCGCGGCAAGGTGGGGGCAACCTTTACTGTTCGCAAGGTCTCTTACGGTGTCGGCGTGGAGAGGATCTTCCCCCTTCATTCGCCGCAAATAGACAAAGTGGAACTGCTGCGCCGCGGCCGCGTGCGACGTGCAAGACTTTACTATCTGCGGCAGCGCGTGGGCAAGGCGGCCCGTATCAAAGAAAAGCGCTACTAGTGGATGGAGCCCATGGATAACCCTGATGTGGACATGCTTGCTTTTGAAAGGCGCGTGCATCATCAGGGTTTTCAGCGGGTGGCAGGCATCGATGAAGCCGGCCGAGGGCCTTTGGCCGGACCGGTTGTTGCGGCTGCCGTCATACTTCCGCAAGACTTTGATCTACCTGGTGTCATAGATTCGAAAATGCTCACGGCGGCACAAAGAGAAATCTGCTATCGGCAGATAGTCGCTTGCGCTGTGGACATGGGTGTCGGTTGTGTGGAGGTGGCGGAAATTGAACGAATAAACATCCTCAAAGCCTCTTTCAAAGCGATGCTGTTGGCTATTAAGAGCCTGCAAAGTCCGCCCGATTTTCTTCTCATCGATGGTCCGTATACTCTTCCCGTTTTTATTCCTCAGAGGGGCATCCCGAAAGGCGACCAGCTCAGCCGTTCCATAGCGGCGGCATCAATCGTGGCCAAAGTCCGACGTGACCACATCATGTGTGAATACCACCAGCTCTATCCCGATTACGGATTTGATCGGCACAAAGGTTATGCCACTGAGGGACATTTGCAGTCTTTGCGCAAATACGGCGCCTGTCCCATCCACCGGCTAAGCTTCCGCGGGGTCGTCCCGAGCGACCAGGAGTATGTGCAGAATGGGAATCCGTCAACAAAGGGGAAGAAAGGGCGAGCTCCTGGCCGGTGAATTTCTTCAGAGCCGGGGGCTGCGAATAATATGCCGTAATTTTCGCTGTCCGATCGGCGAAATAGATCTCATCGCCTGGGATGAGGAAACGATCGTTTTTGTCGAGGTCAGATCTCGTTATTCCGCCAATTACGGACTGCCCCAGGAGTCCATAACAAAGACCAAGCAAAGGCGGCTCACTCGCCTTGCCCAATGGTACCTCAAGCAAAACCGACTGGAAGGCAAGCCGGCCAGGTTTGACGTGGTTGCTATCGACTGGCAAAGACTCGAGCCGAAGATTAGCTGGCTTGTTAATGCATTTGAAGCCTGTGCATGAATCGGTGGCAGGCTCCACGAAATCCCGAACGCAGGCAGCCGGCTATGAGCTCCGGAATACTCTACGTGGTTGCAACGCCTATCGGCAACCTTGCGGACATCAGCCTGAGGGCGCTTGATACGCTTCGCTCGGTCGATCTCATTGCCGCCGAAGACACGCGGCATAGCAGAAAATTGCTCGCCCACTACGATATTCACAAGCCTCTGATCAGTTACCACAGCCAGAATATGAAAACTCGCGGCCCGCAGCTGTTGCAGAAAATCCACTCGGGAGGCAGAGTTGCACTGGTGACGGATGCGGGAACCCCGGGAATTTCCGATCCCGGTTCACTGCTCGTTCAGCAGATTTTGGCCATGGGGCTCGAGGTCGTCAGCATTCCTGGCCCGGCTGCTCTCATTGCGGCTTTGGCGGTCTCCGGACTGCCTACCCAACCTTTTGCCTTTTTGGGCTTTCCACCGAGCCGCGGTGCGGGGCGGACGCGCTTTTTTCACTACTATGCAGCCCTGCCCATGACCGTTATTCTGTATGAAGCTCCCCAGAGGCTGTTGCGAACTTTGGGTGACTTGCTCAAGTTCTGGAACAATAGACCCATAGCTGTTGCTCGAGAGCTAACCAAAAGATACGAGGAAGTCTACCGCGGCACCATCGTCGATGCGCAAGCTCATTTTTCTGAAGGGGTCAAGGGTGAGATCACCCTGGTAATCGCGGGCGCTGAGCTGGACGCCGGAAACACAAAGGACACCGATGGTTGGATTGGAGAGCTGGAAGCCCTTATGAAAGATGGAGCAGCAACGGTCAAGGAAGCAACGGCCCGGATCGTTGCCAAATACGGGGTGGCCCGGCGCACTGTGTACCAGACGGCACTTCTCCTGAAGAAAAAATACCGGTAGCAGCAACGCACCGCCTTCCCGTCACCTTGGTGCCTACGCCTGGAGATGCCCGAATTCGCTCGGTTGCATCCTGTTCAACCCAGCCTACAAGCTGCACGCTGGAAGGTCAAATTGGTTTCTCTGTTTGCTGGAGCTGCAGTTAGGGCTGATGCAACAGGTTGAAACTGCCCCCCAATTTGCGCACGAGCCCCATGAATTTGGCAGGTAAAGGGGCTTCTCGTTCCGTCAATAAAATGCCCAGGTGGTTTGCTTGTGACAAGATGTGCGAACTGTCAATCCCCTCCTGGTGATCGCAAAGAAACTGTACGCGCAGCGCATCCGTCAGCGGGATGCACATCTCGGGAAAATCGGATGGGATATTCTTGATCTCCAATTTGATGAAAAATTTGTTGTCCGCCACAAATTGCGCGAATGGCTCTGCCGGATTCGGGGTGCCGAAGAGCTCGTTTATGATTGCTCCCGCCAGCCAGCTGCTGAAAACGGAGTCTTTGTGGGGGTATTTTTCTGGCAGACGAGTTTTCAGCTTCTTAAAAAGAATCATCTTCACTATGTCCACGCCTTCCCTAAGACTGGGAATCAATTTGCTCTCATACTGCATCTGTTCCTCCAAGATATTATCCGGGTTTTAGTAGACGATCCTATCATATCAAATTTTGTGCAGACTATCGTCTGCTTGGTCTGTTTTTTAATGAAACGGTTCAGTAATGGCTGGGAGGTTGTTTCAGCCAGACTGCTGTAAAAAGTGCCTACTATAAAAATACTGTCTTTTACGGATGAAATAGGTATTTCACGGTATTTATTAATGCTCCCTTTATCTAGTATTAACTTCAGGAAAGGTTCTGGCAGGCTTTCGTTCGGCAAATAGAACAAGAGAGGTCTCGTTGTCCCGTATTCGGTGTTATAGATAACCAAATTGAAGCTACAGATAGAGGGGGATAAGACCATGACAAACAACTTGAACATAGATGATCTAATTCGCCGATACAGAATTTCCATGAAAACAGCCAAAGTCGGATTCAATCCAATCGCGAGCGATGAATACAGTACCGATGATAAATTGCACCATTACAAATGCAGCCTTTTTCGCAATGGTGCCCACGTGGATGTTTATCTTTCGGTTCAGCCTGAGGAGGGTCGATTGACCCTGGCTGATGTTTTGTTCATGCTATCCATGGATGCCTCTGGATGCCACATGCTGAGGGAATTGGATGAATACAGGAATGAATGGCCTGCCATTTTCGGTGGTTCGGACGGCAATATGAAAGAGATTGAAAACTTCTGGAGCGAATACCAAAACCGCTGCAAGCAAACTGCACAGTTCAAGGATTTCCTTGGAGATTCCGCCTATGATGAGCTGCTGCACCATTTCAATAGGCAAAATCCCATGAACGAGCTCGTTGATACTCTCTCAGAAAGTATGTTGTAGGCTCAGCAAGTGCTTCGGTATTTCCTTTAGAAAACGGCTCGGCCTGGTCGATTCACCCCGACGGGTCATCGACCAGGTGAGATGCAGACGGTCTGAAGCTCTCGTCATTGCAACGTACATCAGACGCCGTTCTTCCTCGATGCCCTCGATACTTTCTGCTTCGGCCTCCCTATCGAAAGAACGATGATGCGGCAGAAGCCCTTCTTCCAAGGTTACGACAAAATCAACTTTAAACTCCAATCCCTTGGCAGCATGAATGGTGGAAAGCCTGATACCCGCAAAGCCTTCCTCGTTGTCCTGATCTTCTCGAATCAGCGCTGCATCTTCCAGATAATCCGCAATGCTCGTTTTTTGCGAGGCGGTAAAAACCATTTGCTCGATATTTTCCTTACGGCTGATGTAGTCGCTTTTATCCTCTGAGAAGCTCCTGAGGTGCTCGTCGTACTCCATGTCGCTCATCACCTTGATGATGGCATAATCGGGGCTCAGATCGGACAGAGAGGCCAGGAAGTCGAGCAGCCTGGCCAATGCTATGTTGCTTTTTTTTGGCAAAGCGCTTTGTCCTACCGCTTGTCGACACGCTTCCTGCAAAGACATGTCACCTTGTTTGGCCGCAAGGATTCTACTGATCGCCGCCGGACCGATGCCTCGCTTGGGAACATTGATAATGCGCTCGAATGAGACGTCATCCTTCGGGTTGACCGCGCTAATAAGATAGGCGTTGATATCTTGGACTTCTCTGCGTTGAAAAAAGCCTTGCGCTCCGATCATGGTGTAGGGGACTCTGCCGGAGCGCAGCGCTCGCTCGAACGCCAATGAAGTGAATTTGGTACGAAATAGAATCGCAATCTGGTCCGGTGGGATACTCTGGTAGTGGAGATACTCCCTGCACTTATCGGCAATCCAGTTGGCTTCGCTTTGCTCGTCTGGGAATCTCTTAAGCTGCACGGGATCACCCTCGCGATCACTGAAGCAGTGCTTGGCAATTCTATGGGAATTGTTGGCAATGACGGCATCTGCCGCCGCTACGATTTGGGCTGTGGAACGATAGTTTCTCTCCAGCTTGAATATTCGTGCATCCCGGTAAACAGCAGGAAAATTGATGAAGTGCGCGGGGTCTGCTCCGCGAAATTTGTAGATGCTCTGATAGTCATCGCCTACGACCGTCAGGTTGCCGTTTTTGATCAACAGGTCGATGATTTCGTTTTGGATGGCATTGGAATCCTGAAACTCATCCACCAGAATGTAATCGAAAGCTTCCTGATACTGTCGTCGGATCTCCTGGAATTTGGTCAGAAGGTCTCGAGTGAGAAGCAGGATATCGTCGAAGTCGACGGAATTGCTTTGCTCCAGCAGCTCGTTGTACCTTCGATAGAGCTCTCTTTTTCTTGGCACCTTGCCGAAAGCTTCGAGGTGATTGTGTGGACGGGCTGAATTCTTGGCTTTGGAGATCATGCCGGCGGCGGCACGCAGATATTTTTTGTCAAGGCTGAGCTCAGCCAGGGCTTTTTTGAGATGTGCTTTTTGTTGATAGTCGGCATGGATTAAGAGGGGTTTACGGTAGCCCAGCAGATCGCAGTGTGCCTTGAGAATCCTGAAACAGGCGCTGTGAAATGTTCGTACCCATGGAAAATCAGAGACCGGCCTTCCCGTGATCTTCACCAGCCTCTCTTTCATCTCGTCTGCGGCTTTATTCGTGAAAGTAATTGCCAGTATCTTTTCCGGCGTGAAGCCGAGCTGATTGACAAGGAAGGCAATTTTACTGGTTAAGGTTTTGGTTTTGCCGCTTCCGGCCCCTGCGGTGATTATGGCAGGCGTAGATACATATGAGACGGCTGACCGTTGAGCCGTGGACAATCTCTGCTCGTCCATTAAAACAACTCCCATTGACTGATTCAGAACCGACTTTGCGGGTGGAACATATTCGAACAGCAGGGTGCTGGCAAGGCCAATCTCAAAATGCTATGGTTTTCGCATGCATTTGGCTCACTCGGCTCCGCTGTCGGCTCAGCCTCCAAATCGACCGCGCAGACGTTTATATCGGATTGCGACAGGGCTCTCGCCTTGAAGCATCGGAGGCACCCAAAAGAGGATGCGGCTGTAGCCAGATCCGGAGAAATACGATATGTAAGCGTATCGGCCGTTCCCTTCCGTGAGTCTAGCGGTATGAATTCTGAAGAGATTTTCAGTTGCTATGAAGCTTGCGAGCAGGCTGTTTCTCCCTCTCGGATGCAACGGTTACAACGGAGTTGTTCAAATGTCAAAATGGTTCATGTCGGAGACTTGAAGCAACCTGAACTCCGCTAATCCGCGAAAAGGATTTCGAATCTGCCGCCCGAGAAGGTCCGCTAACGTGCTCAAACCTATTACCCGAAAGAAAAGACTCTGAAATCATGACCCGTTTTCTTATCATTTTTATTTCGGTTTATTCGTCAATGCATGTTTTTTTCTACTATAGAGCCAGAGTGCTCCTGCCTCATGGCGAAATTCCAAGAGCCCTCTCCATCCTTTTCCTGGTTCTAATGGTGCTTGCACCAATTATAATACGCCTTTTGGAAAGAAACGGATATGACCTCGCGGCTTTCTTAATGGCTTACATCGGGTATTCCTGGATGGGATTCCTGTTTGTCTCCTTCTGGGGTCTCCTGCTGTTGTTCGCAACGAGCTTGTCACTGAAAGGCCTGCAGATGGTCAGCGCCATAAGCGCCCCCGATCCAGCCGGGAAAGAGGCTACGGCGGCCGTGCTTGTCTTGGCTCTTTTGATCTGCATGTATGGATTTTTCGAAGCTCGCTCGATCCGCGTCGAAAGGATCGTGATGAACACTACCAAGCTGCCGGCAAGCATGGATCGTCTCAGAATTGCTCAAATCTCTGACGTTCATCTGGGGCTTCTGGTCGGGAAGGTGCGGCTGAAAACCATTCTCGACCGAGTTCGCGCCGAAAGGCCGGATATTCTGGTCTGCACTGGAGATCTGGTTGATGGCAACATCGATCGGGTGGACCAAATCGATGAGGAGATCAATGCCATTAACCCGCCCTACGGCAAATTCGCCGTGACCGGCAATCATGAGTACTATGCGGGTCTGGACCGATCGCTCAAATTTCTGCGGAAGTTCGGTTTTGAGGTGCTGCGAGGAGAAATCAGAGAAGTCGATAATCTGATCCGGATCGCAGGAGTCGACGACCCGGCCGGGGGCGTGTCGGTCCACGAGGCTTCACTCTTGTCGCCCGGTAACGACACTCTTTTCACTCTGTTTCTCAAACATCGTCCGGAGGTCGTCGAAGAGACTCTGGGCTTGTTTGACCTCCAGCTTTCAGGGCATACTCATCTTGGGCAAATTTTCCCTTTTCGTTTTTTTACCGGGACGGTTTACCCTCTGCAAGATGGCTTCCATCAGCTCGGCCATGGCTCCAGCATTTACACCAGCCGAGGCTCAGGAACCTGGGGACCGCCCATCAGGGTTCTGTCTCCGCCCGAAGTGACGGTGATCGAACTGGTGCGTGAGTAGAATCTTATGAGCTCAAGCATTGCTGTTTATTATCTGTTTCACCCGGAGTCCGGCTCCGGGTGATTGGTGGGTCATTCATCGCTGATTTAGGTGACATATGTTTCCATGAGGTCGCCGGCGCCATAGGACGGAGAGACCAGGGCCTGCGAGGCTGAACTCATCATCTCGTAGCTCTGAACCAAACGTCGGCCAAGAATTCCAGCCAACCGTTTGAAGAATAACATCCCGTTGGCCGGATCTTTTGCCGTGATCTCCTGCAGTTGCTTGCCCTTTATCTTCAATAGTGTGGTGGGCTCGGTGCATTGTGCGGTCGCTGAATAAACCTCGCGCTCCACCAGACTCGACCAGCCAAACGCTTCGCCGCCGCGGCTGACCATATGGACTACCTGTCCGGTCTCACCCAGGCTCAATCGAACATGACCTTTGAGGAAAATGTAAAAATCGGTTGCCGGTTCGCCCTTGCGAAACAAAACATCTTCTCGCTCATAAGTCTCTTTGGTTGCAGTATCCATTATTTCTCTTACGAGCTCTCTATTCATACCATGGAACAAATCTGCCTGTGGAAGGTACATAGCCGCTCCTTTCCTTCTGGGCGATCATACTGAAATTCATGGTTTTGTTGCGACCCTCTTGGGCCCATCCGGAAGCACGATTTCCTTGCGGCTCCAGTCGGTAGAAGTGGTATCCTAGGTTTCAAGCAAGTTCATACCGAAGGTCCACCACTTGTCAACGGGTGGCGGGAATCAAGCTTCAACAGGCTCAGCATGACAGGTAGAAACATTCATTTCAGGGTTTCCGAATGGAAGCAATCGGGTTGTCCCCGGAGACTGCAACTATTCCCCGGGGACCTGATATCGGCATTTTGGGGAATCTCTTCATTTTTGTTTCCCCCTCTTGCAGGGAGAGTAATATATAGTGAATCAACGTGGCTGAATAAATCAAACATTTTACGGCGGCTTCGTCAATGGATGTGTACTTATCGATAACGGCCATATCGAAATGGATAGGTCTATTTCAGAACAAGAAACTTATTTTTGTGAGATCAAAGTTAACCTTTTTCTTGCCGACTTGGATCTGATAATATTTCTCCAGAGGTAAGAAACAGCACCCGATTAAGCTTTAGGCATTTGCTCTTGTTTGAACTGCATGAAACATTCGATCAGAATCGGGAGGTTTGACCTATGGCTGATCAAAAGCAAATCGATGCCAGCGTCGAAGCGTTACGAATCGGCGCCAAAATGAAGGAGCTTCGGGAGAAAAATCGTTATACATTCCAAGATGTTGCTGCTAAGCCCGACTTAACCAAAGAGTTCCTGGCTCAAGTTGAAAACAATGAGGTTGTCCCGGCGGTTGCTACTTTGCTTCAGCTGGCCAAGGCCCTCAACGTCGACATGTCTTATTTCTTTCAGGACCGGGCTGGCAGTGAAAAAATCGCCGTAACGCGGGTTCATGAGCGCACCAAAGTTGAGCGGCGGCCGCATCATCAAAAGGGTGAAGTGAACTACATCTACGAGGCCCTGGAAACCAAAAAAACCGACAAGCATATGCAGCCTTTTTGGGTCGAGTTTCCTCCGCAGGATACCAGCGAAATGGTTTTTGTCAGCCATGAAGGCGAGGAATTTCTTCATCTGCTCGTCGGAAAGCTGGAATTCCGATCGGTGGACCGCGTCGAAGTGTTGGAGCCCGGGGACAGTATCTATTTTGAATCGGATGTCAGCCACAGCTTCCGCTGCCTTGGTGAAGAACCCGCAAAGGCGGTTGTGGTAGTCTGGAGCAGGCCGTAGGGTGAGCGGGACATTGGGACGCGGAGATGCGGCGACACTGGGAGGCGGGGAGGTGGATGGGCGAGAAGTTTTCCTCGCGCCCAGGCTTTCATTTCCCCTCGTATCTGGATTCTGCTTCGGCATCGATCCATTGCAGAGGCTTAGTAAAGGGCAGCTGGAGCATGAGAAACATGCGTTGGCAGCTGCCTGGGGAGAAGGCAGCCTCGGGTGGAGTGTATGGAAGGAGAGAACGGCATGCTGGAGATCCGCTTTCATGGAAGGGGAGGACAAGGCACGGTCGTGGCGACGATCCTGCTGGCCAAAGCC
>JAVEVM010000065.1:0-9101 GCA_034005055.1 Desulforhabdus sp.
CATATGGATCAGAATCAGACGAGAGTGAGATGCTCCGAGCGCTCGCGATGCTAGGACGAAATCAAGCCGTTTGAGTTTGAAAAACTCCGCCCGTACAAATCGAGCAACCCCAGTCCAGCCGGTCAATCCGATGACGACCATGATGTTGTATATGCTGGGCGGCAAAAACGCGATGATCGCGATGATCAGAAAAAATGTAGGAATGGTAATAAGAATCTCTATCAAACGACTGATCAGATGATCTGCCCAACCTCCGAAATAACCCGCCAAAGCACCGAGAAAAACTCCAATGAACACCGCGATACCGACGGCCACAAAGCCGACGGAAAGAGAAATTCGCGCGCCGTAGATCATTCTACTCAGCACATCTCTGCCGCGGTCGTCGGTACCGAACCAGTGTTTGCCGCTTGGAGGCGTCAGGCTCTCCAGAAGATTATATTCCGTCGCCGAATACGGCACCAGCGGCCATATAGCGAGATCTCCAGGCTCTCCTATGTTCGTTTGAAAGATGCCGGGTTTTTTTTTCTTAAGCTCGCTCCATTCGTAAGGACCCACTTTTTCTATGGCCGAGAGCAACGGCCAATACCAGTTGCCGGCATAGCGAACCGCAATCGGTCGATCATTCGCCAGCAGCGGGGCAAGAATGGCAACACTGAAAAGAAACAGAGTGACTCCCAGCCCAGCCACGGCAAGATGCCTTTTTTTGAAGTGATGCCAAACCATCTGCCAGTAAGTATGCGGAGCTTGCGTCTTCTTTGCCATGGCCGTGTGTGCAAGTCGTAGAGTTAAATTTCCACCAGATGAGAGCGAAACCTATCTGCCATTATTGAGCTAGTCCAATTTTATTCTTGGATCCATTACAGCATACAGAATATCGGACAAAAGCAATCCGATCAGAGTGAGTAGCGCCGATATGGTTGTGATGGCCATGATGACCGGATAATCCCGGCTCAAGACGGCCTCAAAGCCTAATTGGCCCATCCCGGGTATGGAGAAAATGCTCTCAATGATGACGCTTCCGCCAAACATAGCCGGAAGCAGGAAAGCAAGCAGCGTAATGATCGGCAGCAGAGCGTTTCGCAATGCGTGCCTGAAGATCACTGCCCGTTCGCTCAATCCCTTTGCCCGCGCAGTGCGAATGTAATCTTCACGTATTACTTCAAGCATTTCTGCACGAGTCAGACGGGAGAGGTAGGCCAGCCCTCCATAGGTAAGGCATGTGACCGGCAGTATCAGGTGCCACAGCCTGTCAATCAGCCAGAAGAGGAAAGGACGGGATTCGGCACCAATAGACGAAATGCCGTAAACAGGAAAAACGTCCCAGAAATCTCCTCCGCCAAAAAACATGATGAGCAGCACTGCCACCCAAAAACTGGGCAGCGAGTAAAGCAGAAAGAAGAATAAGGTGAGTAGCCGATCGGTTGTCGAATCGACATGGGTTGCGGAATAGACCCCAAAAGGAACGGCAATCAGGTAAACGAGAAAGATCGATATGGCGTTCAACTGAATTGTAATGTGCAGCCGCTCCAAGATCTTGTCCGAAACAGGTCGATGATCTTTGAACGAAGTTCCAAAATCAAAGGTGAATACCCTCTTGACCCACAGCAGATACTGCACCGGCAACGGCTTATCCAGGCCATAGAGCTTCTTGGTTTGCTCGATGATCTCTGCAGCCATGCCGCTTTGTCCCATTTCGCCTTGACCGGCCATCTGCAATCTGAGAGTAGCCGGATTGCCCGGCGCAAGCTGGATGATCAGAAACGTTATCAGAGTGATCCCAAGCAGGGTTGGTATGACCTGCAGGAGTCGCTTGACGAGGTAGTTCGTCATGCTGATTCTAATCCTCCATTAAGCTGGGCAGGTTACTGTTTTGGATGCCTGCTATTCTGTTTGTTCCTCGGTGGCCCACCATTCGCGAGGTGCCAAGCCCATACGATAAACCTGAACATTTTGGAAACGACGATTTACTGCAACCAGCGCTTCAGTGGTGAATAAGAAGGTATATGGCTGCTCTTGGTGGATAATCTGGTGAAACCGGCGGTAGAGGCGGTTGCGTTTTTCCGGGTCAAATTCCTGCCTGGCAGTTTCAATGATTCGATCTGCTTCTTCATTCTTGAACCCTACGAAATTAGATCCTTTCTCAGCTTGCGATGAATGCCACAGCTGAAAAGGGTCCGCCTCCCACGAAAGGCTCCATGCCAGAGTGCATGCATCGAATTCGTGCTGCTGAATATTTTGTATGAAAACTGCCCATTCAAGCTTGCGGATATTCATCCGGATTCCCGCTTGCTTCAAGTTTTCCTGAAGAATAGTCGCCAATTGCTCGGCGAACTTAGACCCGGCCGATATTAGAAATTCAAAGGAGAAGGGAACGCCGTCTTTATCCAGAATCCCATCCTGATCCCGATCTTCCCAGCCAACCTCTTTCAACAATGAAACCGCGCGGGCGGGATCGTAATGAAAAGGCTTGATGCTATGATCATAAGCGGGACTGTTGATATAGAAATTCCCAGTGACGATGGTGCCCAGATCAAACAACAGCTCCTTGAGAATCGCTTCACGGTTGAGCAGCATGGTCATGGCCTGTCGAGCTCTATAATCGCTGAATAAAGGCCTGCGCATATTCCATCCAATGTAACTGTAGCTCGGCAGATAGTACTTGAGCTTCGTGAAATTCTTGTTGAAGCGTTCGCTGTTGGTTTGTTTAACCCATTGTATGGGACGCAAGCTCATCAGATCGAGCCCGCCCTTTTTCAGCACCTGCAGTGCCACCGTGGAGTCGGTGATTATTTTGAAAACGATACGCTCGAGGTGAGGCTTTTCTCCCCAATAATCTTCATTTCGCACCAGAACGATCTCTTTGCCCGTATCCCAGTGCAGGAAACGAAACGGGCCGGTTCCCAACGGCCGGCGTCCGATTGGGCTTCGGTTGAAATCCTCGTCTTGCGAGAACAGGTGAGAGGGAACTATGGGAATTCCTCCACAGAATTCCAGCGCCCGAAAGTATGGGATGCGGTAGTGATAGCGAACCGTATAATCGTCGATTATCTCCAGTTCTTCGATGTCTTGATAATAATTGCGCAGATGAGCCGAATCAACTTTTGGGTCACGGATTCGTTCAAAGGAGAAAAGGATGTCCTTCGCCGTGAAAGGATGACCGTCATGCCAATGGATGTTTTTTTTCAGGTGAAATGTGTATGTGAGATGATCGTCTGCGATTTCCCACGAATCCGCCAGCACCGGAACGAGCTCCATGGTCTTTTCATCCCGTTTGAGCAAAGATTCATAGATGTAATCATTGATGGTGGAAGCATACGCATCCGTTGAAGTGATGGGGTTGAGCGTGGATGGCTCGGCGCTTAGATGGTTGATCAACCAGTCTTTGTTTATCGGTGAGCCGGCCTTGTAGCCGGTGCAGGCAAGAGGAACGATCACCAGCAGACACAACGCTCTCCGCAACAGCAAACCTGCCAAAGCCGAAAAGCTAAACATCCTCTGCTGCCTTTTGCTCGGTGCTGGTAATCGGTGCGGCAGCTTGTCTGCGGTTTATGCTTTTATGCGACCAGTAATGAATGATAGCGAAGCCGCCCACCAGGAGTACGATGAATAAAACGGAAAGGATATTAAGATATGATTGCACAAATGCTGCAATAGGCTTTCCAAAAAAGAAGAAAAGCAGAGCAACCAGAAAAAAGCGTCCGCTTCTGCCAAGCAATGAAGCGAGCATGAAGCGCTTGAAATCCAGAAGAAAGACACCCGCGGTGACGGTGAATACTTTGTAGGGTATGGGAGTAAAAGCGGCAATGCCGACCGCCCATACATCATAGTGATGGTAATAGCTTTCGACCAGTTGAATCTTTGCCTCCGAAAACATGCGCTTAAGCAACGGTCGTCCGCCGTACCGACCGAGACCGTAGCCAAAGCCGCCCCCTACCACTGAGCCAATCGAGCAGATGAGAGCGTAGAACAGGGCTCCGGTAGGATTGAGGAGGCATAACGCAATGAGCAGTACGTCCGGCGGGATAGGGAAAAAGGATGATTCGGCAAAAGCGAGTAAGCCCAGCGCGATTGCACCATACGGGGTATCAGCCCAAGAAATGACCCAGATACTCAGTTCATGCAAACTTTCCAGCATCAGCCCTCGAACCTCCATGAGCTTTTGAGTTTCAACAGTTCAGCCTCGCTCCACCAACGACCAGACCAGTCCAAACAATCCCAACAACCAGCAGTAAGGGGCGAACACGAAGAAATTACCGTTTCGCAACACTCTCAGTAGGATACGCAACGCGATATATCCAGACAACGCCGCCGTAAAAACCCCGATGACGGTCTGCAGAATCTCGACATTTTGCATTTTGACGTGGGAACCTTCCAAAATCAATGCTCCCAGTACCGCCGGCACAAAGAGAAGAAATGAGTACCGGCCTGCCCAATCGCGATCCAACCCATTAAATAGCCCGGCCGATATAGTGATTCCCGACCTCGATATGCCCGGAGCCAGTGCTAATGCCTGCGCCAGTCCTATCCACAGCGCATTCCGGCCGCGAGTGAGAGCGGGCGGCTTTCTCACCAGGGGCTTTGCATAGCGCGTAAGCCACAAAAAAGTACCCGTTAACAACAAGTTGGCCGAAACCGCCGGAATTGAATGAAAAATACTTTCCAGCCAGTGGCGGGCAAACAGTCCTGCCAGGACCGTGGGAACCGTTCCTATCACCACCAGAAGGAAGATATTTTCCTGAACGTCTAGCTTGCCGGTTTTTTGTGACCCGAATGGTCTCTCAAACAGCAGCCGAATCCCTCCTCGGACGAGATCCCATACATCTTTGTGGAAGACGATCAGAACCGCTGCAAAAGTTCCGATGTGCAGGCAGACGTCAAAGAAAATCGCTGGCTCCTTCCAGCCAAGGAGGTGCTGTGCGATGACCAGGTGACCCGAGCTGCTGATTGGCAGAAATTCTGTTACACCTTGTACAATACCGAGCAAAAGCGCCGAAAGAAGGCTCATTAAGACCTCTTAAAATTAGTCGGGGGATTGGTCGATGCTTCTAACATAATATCGCGTGCGGCAACAAGGTGAATTTAGAGATTAGCTTTCCCGACAGGACATAAAAAAACCCCTCTCTCTTAATGAAAGGGGTCGGGATCTTGGTATTAAGGGACAGCCCGGATTACAGATTCTTCACGTCAATGTTGCGAATGAATGCCTTCACTTCTTCCATCCACAATGCCAGTTTCATCTCCCGTTCCTCAGCAGCAGGATCGCGCTCGGCTTTTTCGGTAGCTGCCAGACTGTGTGCAGGTGCAACGAACTGGCTTTCCGCTCGAGCTGTCGCCTCGATAGATTCGGTTGAAACCCCTTGTCCTCTATACCACTCAGCATGTTCTGCTGCATTTTTCAACAATCTCATCATGTCCTCCTTTTACGATCTTTGTTTACCACTGGGTAAATGCTAACCATAGTTGTATGGAAAGTAAAGGACCAGCTTCACTATGATAAACCGGCTCGCAATAAACTTCCGAACCCGGCTCGGAAGGTGTGCCGTCACCGGTCAAGAATCGTCTTCAATTCTATACAGCAAAACATGGTCGCCGGTTCGAACAATCAAAATCTCTGCTGCGTTTTCCCCATTGATCGCAATCTCCAGACGTCCGCTGCTCCCAAATAGCGCCACCGCGGTGCGCGGTTCCACATGACCGTAACTCTTCTCGAACTGAGTTATGATTTGTGAACCGATGGTGACGGTCCAAGACATTCCCGCGGAAAATTCCGCAACGTCTGTCGTCCGCAGGTTAGTGATGATGTTTCCGAAATGATCGATGTGGATTACTTCCCCTTTCAGCTCGTGCTTGCTGCGATGCACCGAGCTCCACTGCGGGAGTATCGGAGTGCAGGGCGGACCCAGAAGGTTGAAAGCTATACCACTTGCCAAATGGGCGGCAACCGGGGCGAAAATATCGCGACCGTGGAAGGTGTTGCTGATTTCCGAGCGCCAATATAGAGGATTTTCCAGGCTGCGCGCTTCAAAGTCGGGTTGCTCTTCAACGGCCATAGAAAAAAGCCCATTGTCGGGTCCTACAAGAAAATGACCGCCGGCTTTTATCGCCAGGGCGCGCCGTTGCGTTCCGACTCCCGGGTCCACTACGGCAAGATGGATCGTCCCTGGAGGGAAATCTGTATAGACCGTAGCGATCAGAAAAGCAGCAGAACGTACGTCCTGGGGCGCAATCAGGTGGGATATATCCACTAATGATGCCTTTGGGCAGATCCCGAGAATCACCCCTTTCATGCTGGCGACATAGCCATCCTTCAGACCGAAATCAGTCGATAGAGTGATGATCGAAGTCATATCCGGCAGCCGTGGTTGATGTGGGCTGTGGAGCCTGCGTACGCGCTCTTATGAAGCTTGGCGCCTTGTCGTCGAATTCCTGACGCAGCTGCAAAACAATGACGGAGGCGATCACCAGTGTCCCCCCCAAAAGCTGCAGCGGTTGCATAGTCTCATTAAGGAATAAGTACGAGACCACGCCGGCCAGAATCGGTTCCAAAGTGGCGGTTATGCTTGCGCGAGTGGAACGAATCAAACTGATTCCTTCAAAATAAAGTCCGAAGGGAACCGCTGTTCCAAACACCACAATGTAAAAGATCCAGGTCCATTGAACGACCGAGTATCCCTGGCGAAAAGAAGAAAAGGGGGGCGGTGCTCCGCTCCAGGCAAAATGGGCAAGGTTCCAAAACAAGGCGGCGGCAAACAAAGCATAAAACAAGACAGTCCACGGACTGTATCGGCGCATCCCGCGCTCGCCGTAAATGGAATAGAAGGCAAATGAGAGGGCGGCGCAGAGACCGCCTATGACGCCCATTTTATTGAGTGAAAAGAGATCAAGACTGTAGGCACCGACCACTAGATAGCAGCCCGCGGTGGCGCCGATAATCGCTATTAACGTGAGCCGGGTGAGCTTTTCGCGGGCTATCACAACCGAATAGAGGGCGATTAAGGTAGGAGCCAGATATTGGAGGAGGATGGCTGCGGCTACTTTGATTTTGCTAATGGCGAAAAAATAGGTGAATTGCACCATCGCCATGCCAAGCACGCCCAAGACAGCAAAATAGAGAATGTCTTTCGAGGAAATGATCAGCAAAGAACGATGTCTCAAAAACAGCCATAGAAAAAGCAGAGTGCTGGCCAAAGTCACCCGTAGTTGTACAAGCTGATGGGGTGTCATGCCGTGCTGAAACAGGAATTTTCCTGCCGGACCGGAAACCGCCCACATCAAAGCAGCCAAAATTACGCAGAAATACCCCCGACGAGTGCTGGACGGTGACAAAGCCATTAGTGATGAAAGCCTCCAGATTGGTTTAGGTTAAACCTCAATCGGAGTTCTTCATAACCGAATTCAAATAAAATAGAAAGGTAACCGCTACAAACAACAGCTGAACCTGACTTACCGCCTTAAAGTCTCCTTTACAAGTAACTGCGAACAAGTTAGTTTTGTTGCGAGTTTTCATCTTTTACCACATTGAGAGCGGGAGGTGATGATGTGAGGCAGGGAAAATGCCCTAAATGCGGTTCGGAAGAAGTCTATTCGGGGGTGATTGTCGCCCCCAAAAATGGCCCCTTCGGATGCAATTCGATTCCTGTAACGCTTTTGTCTCTTGCTGCCTTGGATAACTACGTGTGTGCTGATTGTGGATACATGGAAAGTTTTGTGGCAGACGCTGCCAAGCTCAAAGAAATTTCTCAAAGATGGCCGAAAGTCAATAAACCTAGTTCTTAATACCTCAAATTACATTTAGTGCAAGGGCGTCGCACTTCAATGAAATTCTTTAGGGGCCGGTATAGTGTGGCTGGGCTGAGAAGGTTCGGAGTCATCAGTCGGGTGCTGCTCAAACACGGATTCGGGGATGTGGCCGAACGCCTTTTTGGCAGAGCCGCGGAAAAGTCCGATGAATTGAAAGGTAAGGAAATCCTTCTTCGGTCCGGTTTCCCCTCTCCCCGGCGTATCCGCATGGTTCTTGAAGAGCTCGGTCCGAGCTTTATCAAATTGGGCCAATTGATGAGCACGAGGGCTGATGTTTTCCCCCCAGAATATATTGACGAGCTCAAGAAGCTGCAGGATCAGGTGCCCGCCGTGCCCTTCGGAGAAATCCGGGATATCATCGAGAAAGAGCTAAAAAAGCCGCTGGCGGAAATCTTTGCTGAATTCAATGCTGAATCCGTTGCGGCAGCTTCAGTTGCCCAGGTTCATTTGGCCAGGCTTTTCTCGGGGGAATGGGTTGCTGTGAAGGTCATCCGACCCGGCATCGCCCGAAAGATCCGCGAAGATGTCCGTCTCATGTATCTCCTTGCCGACAAGATAGAAAAAACTTTCGAGTTCGGTCGAATCATCGGAGCGACCAATCTGGTCAGAGAATTCGAGCGCACCATTTTTAAAGAGCTGGATATGCTTGTGGAAGCGGGGAGCATCGAGAAGTTTGCTCTCAATTTTAAAGATATCGAAGAGATCTACATCCCGAAAGTGTACTGGGACTATACCACCAAATCCATTCTCGTGATGGAGCGCATCGAGGGCATTAAGATGGACCAGGTCGATGCCATTCGAGAGATGGGCATTGATCCTAAAGAAATTGCCATGATCGGGCTGCGCTCCTTTTCTCGTCAATTAATGGAATTCGGCTTCTTCCATGCAGATCCACACCCTGGCAATACGATTGTCATGAACGACGGCCGTGTCAGCCTGGTCGACTTCGGTATAACAGGCTATCTAGATGAAGAAATGATGCGGCAGATCGCCAATCTCTTTCTGGGTTACGCAGAGCATGACTACGATATGGTCATGGAAGCTCTAGAGGATGCCGGATTGATAGAGGAAGAGCGCACTGACCTGCAAAGCTTCAGGATTGACCTGAAGGATGTGAGTGAGTCCTTTTACGGTCGATCGCTGCAAACAATTTCGGTGCGAGACGTATACGATCAGGTCATGCAGCTTGTCTTGAAATATCAGATCCGGCTACCGCGAAATCTGCTGCTGCTTCTCAAGACATTCATCCAGACTGAAGCATTAGGTAAAATCCTGGGCAGCGATGCCAGTATTCTGGAAGT
>JAVEVM010000066.1:0-9080 GCA_034005055.1 Desulforhabdus sp.
ATGGCCGTGTTTTTCGATTGAAAGGCCCAAGGTATGAAAGCCGTGAATCCTCCCGTGCGATCCTGTAAATCCCGTAAAGCAAAGAGGTGCTCCAGCCGGTCTCTTGGTTGCTCCAGATGGCCAAACATCATGGTCGCTGTGGTCCGCATTCCCTGATTGTGGGCCTCTTCCATAACAGCCAGCCATTCCCCGGCCGAGCATTTATTGGGAGAAACCCGGCACCGCACTGAATCGACCAGAATTTCCGCTCCCCCACCGGGTATGGAGTCTAGTCCGGCGGCTCTCAGTCTTACTATTACTTCTGCGCAGCTGAGCTTTTCAAGCTTGCTGAAATGAACTATCTCCGGCGGAGAAAAGGCATGGATGTGGATAGGGTAGCCGTTCTTGATAAACCTCAGCATCTCTTCATAGAAAGAGAGGGGGAGATCCGGATGATGCCCGCCTTGCATCAGAATCTGGGTTCCGCCCAAAGAGAGCGTCTCTTCAATTTTCCTTCCCAGTTGCTCGTGAGTTAAAACATACCCCTCAGCGTGTCCGGGAGTCCGATAAAAAGCACAAAACCGGCATCCGCAAACGCAGATATTGGAGTAGTTGATATTCCGATCGACCACATAGCTGACATAATCGGCAGGGCGCTTATTGATGCGCACCTGGTGAGCCAAACGGCCTAGGGAATGAAACTCACCCGTTTCATAGAGATGCCACGCTGCTTCAAAATCGAGGCGTTCACCAAGCTCCATATTGTCGCCAACTCTTTGCGTTCAATGCTTTGAGTAAAAAACTGAAAGATTGCTACCGACCGGTTAGTAATTTGAGACCTTCTGGAAAAAGCAATTCCGTTCCACGGGATCGAAACCGGCTTCTCGAATGGTCCTCTCCAATTCAGACCTGGTGAGAGCCTGTTCGGACTCCGCACCGGCCATGTGCCCGATCTTCTCCTCTATGATGGTCCCATCAAAGTCGTCAGCCCCAAAATTAAGCGCTACCTGCGCCAACTTGACGGTAAGCATCACCCAATAGGCTTTTAGATGAAGAATGTTATCCAGCATCAGGCGGCTGATCGCGATGGTTTTGAGGTCTTCAACACCGGTGGTGGGCTCGGCTCCCTCAACCTTGGTGTTTGCCGGCTGAAACGGGAGAGGAATAAAACATACAAATCCGTCGGTTTCATCCTGCAGCTTTCTCAAGGCGATCAGGTGATCGAGTCGCTCCCGATGTGTTTCCAAATGCCCGTATAACATGGTAGCGTTGGATTTGATTCCGAGGTGGTGAGCTTCTCGAGCGATACTCAGCCACCCCTCTCCGCTCAATTTTGAGGGGCACAATATGGAGCGAATTCTTGGACTGAAAATTTCCGCCCCTCCCCCCGGCAGCATGTCCACACCGGCCGAGCGCAGGCGGGTGAGCACTTCACAAGGACTGCATCTTTCCAATTGGGCAAAATGAGCAATTTCCACCGCCGTGAAGGCCTTGACCAGAACATCGGGCCGAATTGACTTAATCTCCTTAACCACTTCCTCAAAATAGGATAGCGGTAGCTCCGGATGACATCCGCCCACCATATGCACTTCGGTGATCGGGGTACTCAAGCCATCTCTGATTTTCCGGACAATCTCAGCCAGGCCTAATTGAAAGGCGAGTGGATCTCCTTTTTCCCGCCCAAATGCACAAAACCGGCACCCGTTAACGCAAATGTTCGAATAGTTGATGTGCTGGTTCATCACGTAGTATGTGAGCCTGCCGTGCAGGCGGACACGCACCTGATGAGCCAGTGCGCCGACAGCCAGTAGGTCCGGGCATGCGAACAAACGCTCACCGTCTTGCAGGGTAAGCCTCTCTTTAGCCTCGACTTTCTCCCAAATATCTTCCAGCCCAAGTTTTCTGTACCAAGAATGATTCAACATTGTTCGCAACATCCCATCTTGTTCATAAACAGCGCCGCACTAAGTCATTTTCCCTTCCACACCAATGGCCAACTGCAAATCCAATTCTTCAGCCGCTTGCACGGATTCTGCACTCATTCCTTTGCGAATTAGCTCGACGAATTCTTCCACATGCTGTCGAATTTCACCTTCGGGCGCATCGTAGATTCCGGCGCCGGCATCCAGAAAAGAGACACAGTACGCTTGCAGAAAGCGATCCATCAGGGCATCAAGGAAAAATACGGTCATACCGACATTAAGATCCGCGCGCAGGTCACCGTCGGCTATGCCCTTTTCCACTTGCGGCCTGAGGTATTCACTGGAAAAAAGATGCACTTGTTGCAGGAATTCAGTGCGTAGCGGAAAATCTTCCTGGAAAATCATTTTCAGATAAATGCGATAAATCTTCGGGTGTTTTTGAATGAATCGAATTCCGGCAAGCAAACTCTGCCCGATCCGTTCAAAGAAATCATGGCCCGCACTCTCGCGTTTGACTTGCCGCAAAGATCGCCTGACCAGTTCCACCGCATGATCGAAAATGACCTGGAACAGGCCTTCCTTGTTGACAAAATATTGAAACAAAGAACCTTTGGCGATAGCGAGCTTTTGCACCATGCGATTCATGCTGGCTTGGCGGAAGCCGTGAGAGGCGAATTCATCGATAGCGGCCTCCAGAATTCTCTGTTTTTTTCCATTTTCAAGATTCTTGTAAGTCTCTCTTGGTAACATCGCCACACGTTTTTCTGCACCCAAATGGTGCCAAAATGACCGGGTGGTCATTATAAAATAATCGACAACATTGTCAATAAATGAAAAATCGTTGGGAGGTTGATGTATAATGCCGAGGTTTCCCGGCGAGAGTGAGGAAAATATGAAGGTTTCCCTTGGAAAAAGACTTCGCACCAGTCCTTCTTTTGATTGTATCGGGACTTACCCCAATTGGAATGATTACTCTGCAACATCAAGGGAGGCTATCCGGCGCGCTAAAGAGATCTACTATCCGAGCGCGGTTTATGAAGATCTGTTTCAGTCGATCGGCAAGAGGGTCTTTCCCTCAAACTTCTATCGCCTCATGGGCAATAAGATTCGCCAAAGTGCGCTATTTAAACTACGCGGCGTTCCTCACCCCCGCACGCGCTTGTACTATGGGAGAAGAAGACTGTGGCGTATCCTGCAAGATTTTGATCTTCCTTTGATTGCAAAAACACCGGTGGGCTCTTCCCAAGGCTCGGGAGTATGGCTCATCCAAAAAGAGAAGGAGCTAACGGCGTACCTGAAAAAGCATCACCCCGCATACATTCAACGATATTTGCCGATAGACCGCGACCTCAGAGTAGTCGTAATTGCCGGTCGGGTGGTGCACAGCTACTGGCGGATTCAGAAAAGCGGCGATTTTCGAAACAATGTATCTCAAGGCGCTCGCATCTCTTACCTGGATATTCCACACAGCGCACTGGAGTTTGCCGTTGACGTTGCGAAGCGCTGCAATTTCGGAGAAGTTGGACTCGATATCTGCCTGTTTGAACAGGAGTACTTTGTGATCGAAGCAAACATGGTGTACGGCCTGGAAGGATTTAGACAAGCGGGGCTGGATATTTACGAGATCCTGGCGGATCTCGACGTAAAGGGTTTGCTCTAAAGGTTCTTCTTCTTTCTTTGTCCCCTTACTTACGCATTCTGCGAGATCGTCCGGTCAGTTCTGCTGGGCGCGGTGCAAAAACTCAACGGCTTGAGCGCGGGTTTTGTCGGAGATTGAAATCCCACCCAGCATGCGGGCCAATTCCTCAACTCTTTCTTCGTGTGAAAGAAAACCGATATTGGTTATAGTTTCATCTCCTTTTGTCTGTTTGACAACCTTGTAATGACTTCCCCCGTAGCAGGCTATCTGGGGTAGATGGGTGATACAGATCACCTGATGCTTTTCCGCCAGATTCTTTAGCTGCCGCCCGACCAGCTCCGCAGTTCGCCCCCCGATTCCCGCATCCACTTCATCGAAGATTAATGTTTCCGCCTCCCCTTGCCTGCTAAGAAGTGCTTTCAATGCAAGCAAAATCCGCGACAGCTCACCTCCTGAAGCCACTTTCGCCAACGGCTTCAGTTCCTCCCCAGGATTTGCGGAGAGCAGAAACTGACCTCGATCTATTCCGGCAGCTGAGAAATTTGCTTCGATAGATTTTGCCCCCATGCCGTTGGCCTCGAATAGCACGGCAAAGGTGGCCCGATCCATATCCAAAGCGGCCAATACCTTTTCCACCTCATGGGCTAGTCGAGTGGCCGCTTCGTGCCTTCTTTTTGAAAGCATCTTTGCTTTCTCCAGATAATCCTCCCGCAGATTGGCGAGGTTGCTTTCCAAAGTCGCTTCCAGCAAATCCGATTGCTCGTCTTGCACCAAGGCATGACGGAGCTCATCCCGGCGTTGGATCAACTGTGCCACACTCCCTCCGTATTTTTTGCCCAACCGCTGCAATACTGCCAATCTTTCCTCAATGGCGGAAAGCCTTTGGGGGTCGAATATGATACCAGAAGCATACTTTTGCAGAGAGTGCGCCAGTTCCTCCAGGTGAATGCGAGCCTGTTCAAGGTGACTCAGCAAAGATTGTTGCTTGCCGTCAATGGCGGTAAGGACCTCCAGCTGTTTTTCCACGCTTGCCAGCTGCCCCAGAATGGCACTGCGATCAGCATAGATAGTCTGAAAAGAGCTCTGCGCGGCTTCATGCAAGGTTGCAGCATGTCTGAGGATGGTAATTTCTTGTGCCAAGGCTCCATCTTCATCTGCTTTCAGCTCCGCTGCTTCCAGTTCCTGCAGCTGAAAACGCATCCAATCCAGCTGGTCGGTTTTCTCCTGTTTGGATGACCTCAGTCCAAGAAGCTCGTCACGGGCGTTAAGCCACTGTTTGAAAATCTTGGCCACCTCTCCGGAAAGATCTTCCAGATCACCAAATGAGTCCAACATCCCGAAATGCAGGTCTGGATTTAGAAGGGACTGATGCTCATGCTGGCCGGAAATTGACGCCAAAAAGCCCGTCAATCGTTGAAATTGCTGGAGAGTAACCAATTGATCATTGATGAATATTCGACTGCGACCGTTACGGTTTATGGTACGCAGGACCACCAGTTCACCGGTGAAATCGCAGCCCAACTCGCTCAGACAATTCACCAGGGCGGGTTGGCGGGGGAGATGAAATGTCGCCTCTATGGCTGCTTCCTTGGCACCGGTTCGGATCAATTCCTGAGAGGCACGGCTGCCCAGCACAAGATTGACGGCTCCGACCAGAATTGACTTTCCTGCGCCCGTTTCGCCGGAGACAATGTTAAGCCCGTGCCCGAAAGAGACTTCCAGGTGTCTTATAATGGCCAGATTGTGAACAACAAGCTCGCTCAACATCTCTTGTCCAACAATGAATCAAGACGCGTGAAGAATGAAGATACGAAAGAATTTTACAAAACGTTGCCAAATTCATATAGCAGATTCCAGGCATTATTTCTAAACAAACTATAGCGGTGCGCTGTTCGGAAAAAAACTTGGTCTTCTGTCCTTATTTTGTTAAGTTAATTTGTTGTATTGCAATCGCTCATTTCAAGTGGACAAAGGGAAATATTACTTTATGAAAAAATGGTGGTTGTGGGCAAAGAGCAAAAGTGCATTCACTGTTAAGGAAGACCCTTACGGATATGCAGTGGACAGGAGGCCTTCCTTTCTTTTGCGAAGTTGGTTCGAACGGCTCATCACTAGAACCGCAATGCCGGAGGACCAGCAACTTCAAATCGAAGAACTGGCACAACGCGGCCACATTGTGTATGCTTTTGAATATCGCTCGCAGATGGATTTTGTCTATCTGAGTCTTCGGCTGTTTCAGCTGGGTTTACCCTCCCCATCATTTCTTTTCGACTGCCATCCTTATTTTTGGCAACCCCGCTGGTACTCGTGCAAAATCCTCGCTTACCACTTTTACCATTACCTCCGCCAAAGACGGCTTCCCGACCCCTACCGCAACGGATACTACAAAGGAAAAATCGATCAAAATGAAACCGGTCTTTTTTTCCTGCTGGGGGAAAAAGGATACTATCGACGGGCCGTATTGGTGGGAAACGATCCCGTCGAGCATCTGATCGAGGTGCAAAAGTCCACGAATGATCCCATCTTCCTTGTCCCACTTGTACTCCTCTACACGCGAGATCCGGGGCGCAAGAGACGCACATTCAGCGAGATATTCCTTGGTCAGAAAGAGCAGCCCGGCTTAATCCGAAAAGGGTTCGCTTTCCTTAAAGGCTACTCCAGTGCGGCGCTCGAAGTGGGGGAAGCTCTCAACCTGCAGGAAATCCTCAGCGAGCTTTCAGACAAGCCCGCCGAACGGCGCAAGCAGATTTTTCAGCTCAGACGTGAATTGATCGATTCGATTGGAGAAATCAAGCGAGCCATCGTCGGCCCCAGACCCAAAAGCAAGCTCGAGCTCAAGGAAATCATCTTGCATCATCCACGTCTGGAAGCACAAATGCAGCGGCGCGCCCGGGCGAGCAATCAGGAAGTATGGAAGATCCGCAAGGAAGCTGACCAGTATCTGGATGAAATCGCAGCAAATTACAATTTCACTCTCATCCAGATTGGGGAAAAGTTCCTAACCTGGATGTGGAATAACCTCTTCGACGGTGTGGATGTCGATGTCGAAAGTCTCCAAAGAGTCAAACGCGCTGCTCGAAACAACACTCTTGTCTATATACCCTGTCACAAAAGTCATATTGATTACCTGATTCTCTCCTACATACTGTTCCGAAATAACCTCTACTCCCCATTCGTCGCTGCAGGCAAGAACCTTGCGTTCTGGCCTCTCGGTCCAATTTTCCGCCGGGGAGGGGCATTCTTCATCCGGCGCAGCTTCAAAGGCATAAAATTCTACGCAGAAGTATTCTCTTTGTATGTCAAGACCATGGTGCAGCTCGGCCACAACATCGAGTTCTTTATTGAAGGCGGACGAAGTCGCACGGGTAAAATGGTCCTGCCGAAGCTGGGACTTCTCGCGATTCTGATACAGGCTGTGGAAGAGGGTTTCTGCGATGATCTGGTATTTGTACCGACCTCGATTTGCTATGATCGAATCCTTGAAGAGGAATCTTATCTGAAAGAGGTTTCCGGCGGAGCCAAGGTCAGCGAAAACATCGGCCAGCTCGTCCGCGCCAGACGCTTTCTAAAGAGACGGTATGGGCGTGTCTATGTTCAGTTTGCCGAACCGTTGTCGTTGCAGCGCTATCTTGAGCGATTTCACCTGCAGATCGGTAAAATGCAGCCCAGAGAGCGCCATACCATGTATCGGGATTTTGCTTACCGGATTATCAACAGCATCAATCATGCGTCCCTGATAACTCCCCACGCATTGGTCGCTGCGGCACTGCTCAGTACGCCGCGCCATGGCATTTCGATGGCCGAATTTCGAGAAACATGCAGAATCTTCTATGATTATTTGACGGCAAGAAAGGTCAGATTTTCCAGAACACTCGGCAACTATGATCTGGTTATCGGGGAAACGCTGGCTGACCTGGAGCGCAGCAAATTGATCGGCAAACTCAAGGATGAGGACGACGATCTTGAAGAAGAAGTCTTCACTTTGGAGGATGGCAAGCGCCTGACGCTGGAATATTATAAAAACAATGCCATTCATTTTTTTCTTCCGGCAGCCTATGTTTCCACATCTATTCTGGCACAACAGACTTTTCAATTCAGTCTGGCTCAAATCCTTGAAGATGTGGCATTCATGAAAAACTTTTTCAAATTTGAATTTGTCTACGACAGTGAAATAAGTGACGAAAAGCTGGTAGAGGATGTACTAGACACATTTGAGGAGATGGGCTGGCTGCACCCGATCAGCCAGGATGATCATCCTTATATCCTGACCCACAAAGGTATGAAGGTAGCCCACTTTTTCCACAGTATCTTGCGCAACTACTTTGAAGGCTACTGGCTTGTCTTGAGAACCTTCAAGTACCTTCAGAAAAAGCCATATACGGATAAGGAATTTAGTAAGAAGGTGTTGAGCCTGGGTCAAAAGGCGCTCAACCTGCAATTGATTGAACGCCCTGAATCCGCTTCCAAAATCATTTTCGGGAATGCCCTCAAATATTACCTTGAGAAAGGCGTGATTGAGAAAAAGTCAGGAGGATCCAAAGCAAAAGAAAAAGACCAGGAATTTTATGTCGATACAGGTAACAGACTCCTGGTCCAGCATTACAGCAAACAGATCAGCCGATTTCTCAGATCGCCCCATTTTGCCTTGCAGTAGCAGGCAAAAGCCCGATATTGGCCGGATGCTTACACATCAACCATGCTTTCCTGCAGCAAATCGATATCTTCGATCTCTTCCTCCAAATAGGACTTTAGCTTCTTCTTCAATCGGCTCTCAATTTGTCGCACACGCTCGCGACTGATGCCGAATTGGTCCCCGATCTCCTGCAAGGTCATGGAATCTTCGGTTAGCAGCCGCCTATCGAAAATGACCGCTTCTTTCCCCTTCAACTGCTGGCGGAAAAGCATCAGTTTGTCGTGCAGTATCGATTTCGCTTCGAGATCGGCAAGTTGCTCATCCACTGGCAAATCGTCGGACGGCAGAAAGGATTTATGCGTATCTTCCGAATCGTCTTTCAACGGACTGTCAAGAGATATTTCCCAGCTGTTCAGCCTTTGGTCCATTTCGACGATTTCAGATTCTTTTACATCCAAACGGTCGCTCAGCAGTTTGGGTGAGGCTTCTATCCCTTGAGCTTCCAGTCTTTCCTTTTCCTTGCGAAGATTAAAGAAAAGCTTCCGCTGAGCCTGAGTGGTACCTATCTTGACGAGCTTCCAATTATCCATGATGAACTTGATGATGTAAGCTTTAATCCAGAAGGATGCATAATAGGAAAACTTGTATCCCCGATAGGGATCGAATTTTTTGACGGCCTGCATCAAACCGACATTGCCTTCCTGAATCAAATCCATCAAGTTCTGCATCCAGTATCTCTGGAAATCCATTGCAATTTTTACTACCAGCCTGAGGTTGGCTGTTATCAGCTTATAGGCAGCTTCTATATCATCCTTTTCTCGATAGCGAATGGCAAGATCCCTCTCATCTTCCCGACTTAACAGGGGATATCTTTTTATTTCCTCCAGATAGAGACGGAAAGGATCTA
>JAVEVM010000067.1:0-9032 GCA_034005055.1 Desulforhabdus sp.
CAGGGCCCTCTGCAGCTCTTCCGATTCCACACTCAAGGCGGCTGCCATTTCCGATTTTGTGCACGGCCGACGCCTGACGACTTCCATCACTCTGACGGCAAGATCCGCATCATACTTTAACGGAGTAGAGCCACAGTAGTGGCCTACGATTTGAGTATTTGCGGGAAAGAAAGGCAGGAGAGAATGCAGCTCCTGTTCGGATAATCCCCGCACATTCGGGTCTGCGGGAGGGCGGACCACCGTGTTGAGCTCGATCTGGTCAGGATTCAACTGGTCGATTACCCGGCGGAGCTCACGCAGGTGTTCTGGGTGATCGTTATAGCCGGCGACCAGGAGAACTTCCAGATGGAACTGACCATGATAATCCTTGCCAAACGCCTTCAACCCCTCAATAATTGTGTCAAGGTCCAGGCGGGGATGAGGTACGTTGACCTTTGTAAACACATCCGCTATAACCGCATCGAGTGAAGGAACAACACGGTCAGCCGCTGTCAGATCACTGCGAACTTCAGAATCCCACAGCAAAGACCCGTTGGTGAGAACAATCAGGGGCAGTGAAGGAAACCGATTCTTTATGGCCCGAAGCAGGTCGCCCAAGGGTTTGTACAGGGTCGGTTCACCGGCGCTTGAAAATGTTATTGCATCTGCCCCCTGAGGGTAACATCGGAAGTAATCAGTCAATTCATCGAGGACCAGATCGGGATCCACGAACCTTTCTCTTGCTATAGTCCAGTGGGTGGTGAGGCCGGACTCACAGTAGACGCAATTGTAACTGCATGTTTTGGGGGGGATGACATCTATTCCCAACGAGCGGCCAAGACGACGCGAAGGGACAGGACCGAAAATAGTTCGCACGGATTAAGCCTCGGTTTGTTCTGAACACTCTCGCATCATGACGTGATTCATTTTCTTGAGGTACACTTCGCATTCGGCGCAGGAATGTCCGTTTTCTCTGCAAACTCGAGGCACCAAATCCCAACATGGGACCGGAAATCTAAGGATGGCCGGACATTCTTTGCGGACTTCTTCGCCACAGCCGCGGATTTCCCAACAAGGTGCGATGGTGAGGAGCTTTTTTATGCCGGCGATATTGAGTCCTTCTTCGGCTAGAAGCTTTCGCAGGCATTTGAGCCACTGAAGGTCATTGTTCGAATAGAATCTCTTTCCACCACGTCGTCCCGGCTTGATCAAACCTTCCTGCTCGTAAATCCGCAAGGTACGGGGATGTATATTGAGGAGCTCGGCCACGATTCCGATGGGGTAAAGTGCTTTTTGGTTTTCCATTTTCATACGCTAAATTCCTTCTCCGTATCAATTGCTTACAAAGTCATTTAAAGTGGCCGTGATTATAAAATCTAGAGCAATGATTGTCAATTTGTTTCCCGGATAGACCGATGCCCATGAAAATTCTTTTCTTCTTGCCTTGGCGGTCTGCAATACAGTAACTTTTTCGGACAAAATGGAGGAGCGGGAATCTGATAACATCGATCCGACCGCGACAACCGATGCAAGCACGTGCGAAAGGTATTCACACGATTTGACGATGACGTCATCATACGCAACGGCTCTTAGCCTGCACTCGAGCTCGACAGGAGAGAAAAATATGCGAAGCAGTGCAATGAAAAAAGGTGTGGAAAAAGCGCCTCATCGATCTCTGTTTAAAGCAATGGGTTATACTCAGCAGGAGCTCGACCGCCCCTTGGTGGGAATTGCCAACTCGGCTAATGAAATCATTCCCGGCCACATCCACCTGGACAAAATTGCAGAAGCGGTAAAAGCGGGTGTTCGTCTCGCCGGTGGCACCCCCATTGAATTCAACACAATCGGGGTATGTGACGGTATCGCCATGAATCATGCTGGTATGCGCTATTCTCTGGCGAGCCGTGAGCTGATTGCCGATTCCGTTGAAATCATGGCCATGGCTCACCCATTTGACGCTCTCGTTCTCATCCCCAATTGCGACAAAATCATTCCAGGTATGTTAATGGCTGCCTTGCGGCTGAACATTCCGGCTATTCTCATAAGTGGCGGACCGATGTTGTCCGGAAGAATCGGACAAAAAGCCGTCGATCTCATATCAGTTTTTGAAGCTGTAGGCGGATACAAAACAGGACAGGTGACTGCCGAGCAATTAGCGGAATTGGAGGAAAACGCGTGTCCGGGTTGTGGCTCTTGTGCAGGCATGTTTACCGCCAATTCCATGAACTGCCTGACCGAGGCTTTAGGTATGGGTCTGCCGGGAAACGGCACAATTCCAGCCGTGACTGCTGCACGAATCCGACTGGCCAAAATGGCTGGTATGCAAATCATGGAATTGGTTAATCGAGGAGCCCTGCCGCGAGACATCGCTACCCGCAAAGCATTTGAAAATGCCATTGCAGTAGACATGGCGCTGGGGTGTTCCACCAACACCGTTCTCCATGTTCCTGCTATTGCTTACGAAGCGGGAATCGAGCTCGATCTTCAGTTGTTCAACTAGATTAGCAAACGCACTCCTCATCTGTGTAGCTTGCGTCCCGGGGGACCGCACTTCTTGGAAGACCTCAATTCCGCCGGTGGGGTACAGGCCGTGATGAAAGAGCTCAGTAAAAGAGACCTCATTCACCTGGAAAGCAAGACAGTCAGCGGAAAATCTGTGCAAGAAAATCTGCAGGCGGTTACCGTGCTGGATAGTGAAATCATTCGACCCATCGATCAACCCTATCACGATGAGGGAGGCATTGCGGTCCTGTATGGAAATCTTGCTCCCGAAGGAGCAGTAGTCAAGCAATCGGCAGTGGCGCCGGAAATGCTGCAACGCAAGGGACGAGCGCGCGTATTCGAAAGCGAATCCTCTGCAGCCGAAGCAATTCTGGAAGGAAGAATCCAATCAGGGGATGTAGTTGTGATTCGCTATGAGGGACCCAAGGGAGGTCCCGGCATGCAGGAAATGCTCACACCGACCGCGGCCATTATGGGCATGGGACTCGGCAAGGATGTGGCGTTAATAACGGACGGGCGTTTTAGCGGAGGAACTCAAGGGGCGGCAATCGGTCACGTCTCGCCCGAAGGCGCTGAAGGAGGCCCGATTGGCCTGGTGGAAGAAAATGATGAAATCCTAATCGATATTCCTAATAAGAGATTGGAATTGCGAGTCAGTGACGAGGAATTGCAGAAAAGGCGCGAAAAGTGGCAGCCCCCTGTTCCTAGAGTCAGAACGGGTTACCTTGCGCGCTATTCGCACTTGGTGACATCAGGAGCTACCGGTGCGGTTCTTAGAACCCGGTAGAGCAGGAGTCAAAATATAAATATAGTGGGAACAGAAGAACATTGCGGTGAGCTACATGTTAAACCGTGACGACGCAAGACGCTACAACGAATGGTATCAGTCCGACATCGGACGGACCGCCGCTCTGGTTCAAAAGAGCCTGCTGCTTCGCTTGTGGTCGCCATCGGCGTCCCAAAGAGTGCTGCAGGTAGGCTGCGGGACAGGGATATTTCTTGAGTGGTTTGCCCAATTGGGGCACCAGGTCACCGGCATCGAGCCGTCCGATGCAATGTTGAATATAGCTCAACTTCGCCTGCCCCAGCGCATTTACCTGGAACACGGCCATGCTGATGATCTGCCCTATGAAGACAATGCTTTCGATACGGTAGCACTCATCTCCGTACTGGAATACGTAGACGATCCGTTGCAGGTTTTGACGGAAGCCTTCAGAGTGGCGCGGCGGCATGTGCTTTTGGGAGTGGCAAACAGGTATTCGCTGATTTCCTGCCAGCACTATCTGGAACAGCTATGGAAGCCTCGGGTCTTTAATGACGCACGCTTTTTCAGTGTATTTCAATTGCGCCGCATGGTAGAGACCGTCATGTCGGGTCCGGTTCCGCATCGATGGGGAACCTGTTTATCTTTGCCTTACAGCATGTTGCGCTATCTGCGCTTCTTGGAATGCTCCAGGTACTTTCAATGGCATCCTTTGGGCCATTTCATCGGCATGCGAATCGATCTCCGCTACCCTCTGCAGACTCTTCAGGATCCGCTCTTCTGCGAGATCGGAGCCAGCTTGGAAGCAAGGTTCCATGCATACTGGCGACACCACCGGGAGAAAGCTTCCGGTAACGGGAGCAGACGTCAGATCCTCGAGCTTCACTCGTCGCAAACACATTTTGATGTTGATGCCTGAGGACTCAAATACTGCGAAGGAGTAAAAGATGCACGAAGCCATATGCTATGAAAAACGTGAAGAAGGAAAAGTGCATTGCTTCCTTTGTGCGCAGCATTGCCTCATCAAGGCAGACGAGCGAGGCAAATGCGGTGTTCGCGAGAATCGTGGAGGGACCCTGTGGAGCTTGGTGTACGGTAAGTTGATAGCTCAACACATTGATCCTATTGAAAAAAAGCCACTCTATCACTTTTACCCGGGCACACGCAGCTATTCCATAGCAACCGCAGGCTGCAATTTCCGCTGTTTGTTCTGCCAAAACGCGGATATTTCACAGAGTCCGAGAGAATACAAGACTATTCAGGGTCATTACGTTCCGGCCGAAACTGTTGTCGAAGAAGCGCGCCAGTCAGGCTGTGCGACCATAGCCTACACGTATACGGAACCGACTATCTTTATGGAATATGCCGTTGACGTCGCAAAACTGGCGCATCGAGCAGGTATCAAGAACGTTTTTGTGAGTAACGGTTTTATGACTGAAGAATCGCTGAAGATTATAAGCCCGTACCTCGATGCTGCCAATGTGGATCTGAAGGCATTCAACGACAGCTTTTATGCCGAGGAGTGCGGAGCACGTCTGAAGCCGGTGCTCAAGACTTTGGAAAGAATGAAAAAGGCCGGCATATGGCTGGAAGTCACAACGCTTCTCATTCCTGGATTGAACGACGATACGGCTGAGTTGAGGCAGCTCACTCGCTTTCTCGTGGAACTGGGAGCCGACATTCCCTGGCATGTCAGCCGATTCCACCCCACTTACAAACTGACCGATCGTTCTCCGACGCCGGTAAGCACGTTGCACAAAGCTCGGCAAGTCGGCCTCGAAGCTGGTCTGAGATATGTTTATACGGGAAATATTCCTGGCGATGAAGGTGAGAACACATTCTGCCATGAGTGCGGAAGTCTGTTGATAAGGCGTATGGGATTCTCTATGCGAAAAGAAGGGCTCGAACGATCAAGCTGCAGGAAATGTGGCGCACTGCTCGCCGGAGCGGGCCTCTAAGCATAGCAGAATGTATTGTGAGACCTGCCGCTCCAATCCGAAATGATAAAAGGCATCCGCGAGAACCTTCTAGTCCGCTGCCGCTGATTGCTTCTTCTTACGTTGATCTTCATGGTATTGTTGGAGCTTCGATGGCAACCCTCGTTTTTTGGCAGAACGACTTCGCAGTATGGTCAAGTTTCTCGCTGACAACGGCTGCTTCAAAGGAAAGCCCCACTTCTTTTTGTACTCTCGAGGCGTAATCTTATGTGTTCGAAGATGATTAGCGGTCAATTGCCTGAACTCTGCACCGCACTCCAAACACACAACTCGATCTTCCTGGATGGATGCACGTGGTTCCAAATCCTGCGCCCATTCAGCGGAAGCATTGACTTGCTCGTCTGAGCCAACCACATCCACCGGCCGCCCTTCTCTCTCCGCTTCGCGGATCAAGAAGAGTGCATTATAGACCCTCAATAGCGAAGACTCCATTTCTTCACCGGCCATCTTGTTCCCTGTAGCCTGAGCCTCCACTAAATCGACCGCCAATTCCAATAATTTTTTGTCCATATCTATCTCCCAGATCTCATACAGGATCCCGGAATGGTCCTCGAATTGTTCACGCAAAGGCAGCAACTCGGGAATCTCTTTGTGGTAATATAAGACGGTGCTTGGGAATTTCAATTTGCAGGGTATAGAGTTTCACCTGCCGTGGCTAAGAGGAACTGCGGCAGAGGCTTGATTCTTTCAGAAGACTCCAGGTGTGCTCAGGTAGGAGGGCGGATTTCTTCCGCCTTTCCCGCCTGAGCCCAATCCTTGGTATTTTCTTACAATTTGCCCAGAGTTTTATCCACCGGACGACGTTCCGGCACGTACTGGTGGGGTATTAATTCCTCGTTCCATTCCCTGGATACATAAAGATTACAGTAACAGCTTCCGTACTCCCGGACATCAGGCTCCCTGTATACACAAGGGCATATTATATCCTTATCCCATTCACGATCATTGGAGGCCAAACGGCAAGGGCAGCACATATAACCATACCGCTCGCGATTGATGATAAGTCCTTCCAGGAGCTCGAAGACTTTCTTTTTGTCTTTGTTGAAATAATAACCTTTCTTTTCCTGGGACGCTTTCAACATTTCATAAAGCTTCTCGACATCCATTATTCCTTAAGAGCCTCCCTGATTTCTTCCTTCTTAAACCCGACTATAATTTTGTCCCCCACAATCAGAGTAGGAAAAGAGCAACTCGGATTAATCTTCTTAATTTCTTCGAGGATAGCATCCCTTTGCTCCTTTTCCAGTTTATCCACTTCGATGCAATCGTATTTCACTCCACAATCGTCCAATAACTCTTTAGTGTTTCTACAATGAATGCATGTGCTTAGTGCATAAAGCTTGATATCACATTCCTTCATTCCCGTTCTCCTTCGATCTATCCGCGCTGAGTTGGATGCCATCCAAAAGAAATCCGTTTGACGACATGTTCCAATATATTCATTAACAGACAATTAATTCAACTTTGTTCTTAAGAATTTTGGTAGCCGGTTTTTCTTTTGGAAAAAGACTTTGCTTTGACTTTTGTCAAGGGTCAGAATCGCGTAAAGAGGTAGATTAGTGGCAACCAAACAAACAAGCCCTCTGGAGGTCAACATGAAATGGCAACAGAAAGCTGAAGAGGCAGTGGGAAGGGCACCCTTTTTTGTTCGCAAAATAATCAGAAAAAGAGTCGAGGAAGAAGCCGCTCGGAGCGGAGCATCGGAGGTGCGCTTAGAACATGTCAAATCGTGTCAACGGAAGTTCTTGTCGAATATGGAGGATGAGGTCCAGGGCTTTCAGATCGAACAATGCTTCGGGCAAGATGGTTGCCTCAACCAGGCCGTCAAAAACCAGACGTTGGCCGGTGAAATCGAAAGAATTCTTGCCGGAGGGAATCTCAAGAAATTTTTGAAAAGCAAGGTGACAGAACCGTTGAAATTGCACCATCAATTTAGAGTCGCCATTGCCGACTGCCCCAACGCTTGCTCCAGACCCCAAATAGTTGATATCGGACTGATCGGAGCCAGGCAGCCCTCACTCGATCCGGAATTGTGCACCAACTGTGGCGCTTGTGCGGAGGTTTGCAAGGAACAGGCGATTACCACAGGCGACACCGGAGATTTTCCTGCCCTGCATGATCAAAAGTGCGTCAACTGCGGTCAGTGCATAGAGGTTTGCTCTTCGGGTGCAATTAGGGAGCGCCGAAGAGGCTATCGTATATTGATTGGCGGGAAGCTGGGGAGGCATCCCCAGTTGGGGGCAGAATTGCAAGGGATTCGATCGATGCAGGAGGTTCTGGTCATAGTCGAACGTTGCCTCGATCACTATCTCGAGCTCAATGTATGCGGAGAAAGGTTTGGCGAGATTCTGAACCGCCACCCGCTCGAAATCCATCTACAAACTTGACGGGATTGTGGATAGGATAAGATGAGTTGCACAACCTGCCTGGCGCCCTTAGTTTAGGGGGGGCCAATGACTTCTAAATCCAGGTTTTGAGAATCACCAATCAATAGGCAGATTGCAGAGGATAAACCGATTCGGCAAGGGAGGATACCAATGAAAAAAACATCTTTGTTTTCAGCAAATGATTTTTCGGACAAAGCTTTCAAGCGGCTGCTCGTACATGACTCGCCTTACTTCAAGATTTTGAATTTCAATTTCAAAGCGGATCAAGAGCTGCCTATCCATTCACACGATATAGAAGGAGAAGTCTCCATTGCCGTGATTGAAGGCAGTGGCGAGTTCTTGGGCAAAGATGGTGCAACAATTCCTGCTCAAGCCGGCGATGTCTTGGTGTGCGAGATAAGCGAGCCTCACGGCGTACGTGCCAAATCCGACATGCGGGTCCTGGTAACGATTGCACCCCCGATTTGAGCAAGAACAAGGTTCGGCGTTGCCCTTAAGAGAAGACCAGGTCCGTCGCCATGCCCCAAACGACAAGGGACGTGACGACGGGCGTCTGCCCATCCTGCCTTGATCACAAAATAAGATTCTTTGCTCGTTCCTCTCATTTATTCCACACTCTTCTGATATACCTTCCACCTGCCGCCCTGGTAATGCTTCTCGCATATCCCTTTTATTTTTTGCTTGAAAATTACTGCTTCACAGATGAATCTGATCTCTAACACTGCGAACGGACGAAGCTCCTTCGCCGGTTCGTTCAAGCGAGGCGAGCTTCGAATGAAAGACGGACGTAGGCTATTTTGGGACAGATTCTTACTACCTGGATTAATTTTAAAAAAGGAGGAAGAGGGATGGCCCGTCTATTTGCTGTTTTTTCAGTTATCATCACGGTACTGTGGGCTTTTAATGGCTTCGCCCAACAGCCCGAAGCCAAAGCACAGGCGAACCTCTGTGTGGACTGCCACAAGGAGGCCACCCCCAATATTGTCACCGATTGGCAATTGAGTGCGCACAGCGGCAACGATGTTGATTGTGCAACATGCCATGGCGACAAGCATACCTCCAAGGACGATGTTGCTGAAGCGGGAGTGGTTTTGCCGGAAGCTTGCGCCGCCTGTCACCCTGAACAAGTCGAGCAATTCAAAGGCGGGAAGCACGCCCTCGCCTGGGCGGCGATGAAGGCGATGCCTACGCTGCATTTCCAGCCCATGGCATTAATAGAAGGCATGAAGGGTTGCGGTGGATGTCACCGGTTCGGCATAAAGAGCGAGGCAGAAGTAAAGGAACTGCTCAAGCAGGGGGGTGGGTTCGGAGTTTCTTCTTGCGATACCTGCCATACCCGTCATCTGTTCTCCGTAAAGGAAGCCAAAGCTCCGCAGGCATGCCAGACCTGCCATATGGGATTCG
>JAVEVM010000068.1:0-8905 GCA_034005055.1 Desulforhabdus sp.
AATACGCTGGAAAATTAATTTTCCTATTGTATTGCCTCGTGCGTTTGCCGAAATAGCAAAACGATCCGAAGCGAACAGTGATTATTGTAAGATAAAGAGAAGATAAAATGACGGAGAAAGGAGATGGGCTCTATGAATGAAGAATTCAAGAATGAGCTGAAGGAACTTGTCCTGCAGAACAATGCATATTGTGTTTCGATCTTTATGCCCGCCTATCGGGCCGGCGCTGACGTGCAGCAGAATCCGATACGATTTAAAAACCTTCTTCGAGAATCCGAGCACCAGTTGGTCTCTCTGGGTATGCGTCAGGCGGACGCAGCGGAGCTATTGAGACCCGGTCACGACCTCCTTGCAAATGGGGTATTCTGGCGGCAGCAGCTTGGCGGGCTGGCTGTGTTCATCTCCCGGGATTTGTTTCGGTTCTACAGCCTGCCCCTTCATTTTGAAGAGCTTGCTGTGGTCTCCGATCGTTTTCATCTAAAGAGTCTGCTCAGACTTCTCGAGGAGGATGGCAGATTCTATGTTCTGGCCCTCAGCCAGAAAGAGTTGCGCCTTTTTGAATGCACTCGCTTCGGAGTGAGGCGGGTGGAGATTCAGGATGCACCGAGAAGCATTGACGAAGCCCTAAAATATGATGATCCGCAGAGGCAGCTGCAGTATCACACGAGAGCTCAAGGCCATGGTGCGGGCAGGCGTGCCGCCATGTTTCATGGTCAGGGAGTGGGCATCGATGACAACAAGTCCAACATTTTACGATACTGCTTGATGATTGACGAAGGCATGCAAAAAGTGCTGCGAGAAGAAAATACCCCATTGGTGCTTGCGGGAGTTGACTACTTGTTGGCAATCTACAGAGAGGCAAACAGTTATCCCCATCTTTTGAAAGAAGGCCTCGCTGGGAACCCGGATATCTTGAGCGCAGAGGAATTACAGGCCAAAGCATGGGAGATCGTGCAACCCATATTCAAGCAAAAGCAGGAGGAATCCATGTCTAAATATCGGCGATTAGCCGGGACCGGCTTTGCCTCGGCCGACATTAGAGAAATCGTGCCGGCTGCCCGCTTTGGCAAGGTGGAGAGCCTATTCCTGCCGCTCGGAAGGCAGCTCTGGGGCGTGTTTGATCCGGACCGGAATGAGGTCATTGTTCATCCGGAGGCACAGCCGGGTGATCAGGACCTCCTCGATTTAGCGGCTGTTCATACTTTTATCGACGGCGGCGATGTGTATTTAGTAGAAGAGGAACAGATCGGTAGCGATCAGTCCGCTGCTGCGGTTTTTCGCTATTGATCGGCTTCGCTCATCTGATTTTTAACCAAAGGAGTTTCGCTGTATCGGTTTCCGGGTTTTTCCACTGGGAAGGCATCTCGGAGGTAAGATAAATAGTGTCTCCGGGATGCAGTGTACTGGTGGTATTGCCGATCTTGACGTGAAGCTTGCCCGAGAGTAGATAGCCGATCTCTTCGCCTTTGTGTGCAAAGAAATGTGAAGAAATGGCTTTGCCGGGCGGAATCTCGATGAGAAATGGCTCGGCTTTGGAGTCAAAGTCTACTGGAGTGAGCAGCTTTCCGTGGATGGCGTCTTCTGAGAATTCGGTAAATCTTATATCAGTCGCCTCACCGGCTGGAAAAATCACACGGGTTTTGACATCTGCGGTCTCCTGAAAAAAGGAGCTGATTTCCACGGCCAGGATTTCAGCAATCTTCAACAATCCAGGCAGAGACGGATAAATGAGATTGCTTTCCACTTGCGATATCGAGCTGGGTGTGACCCCCACCAGTTTAGCCAGATCGGTTTGTGATAATCCTCTTTTGGTGCGCAGCTCCTTAATGCGCAAACCGAGATCTATCCCTCCCGTGGTGCGTTTTTCTGCATCGAAGCCGATGGTTAGATTCCTGGTCCAGTAGCTTTGAGGTTTGTGCAGATTTTCCAAATCGCGGTTTTCTGCCTTGTACACAGTCAAGGAAGTGGCTCCCCGCTTTATCGAAAGGTCAATGACCACTTGTGCGATCTGGCTGATCTGCGCTCTGAGGCGGGGCGAGTGTGCCTTTTTTTCCATAATCCAATAGGCGACCGTGTTCAGTTCATAGAGGCGAGGACAGGAGTGGGAATAGAAAGCAAGAATTTGCTCCTCCCCTCCCCATAGTTCCTGCATGCCGGTGATGCTCTCGAATACCAGCCGAACGTCGCCTTCCATCTCGGCATGAACATCATACAGAACATCCATAACCGCTTTGATCTCTCGCGGCTGTTCGACTCTGATGATTTTGCAGGGCCATGCGCCCTGCAATTCGGGATAGGATTTTAGGAATATCGGCGAACTGGCGCCTTTTCCTGAGGTGAAACAATCCAGAATGGTCAGAGAAGGATTGTCGGCAAGGGGCCCCAGCTTTTCCAAAAGATTTTTGAGCGAACGGTCGAAACTGACATAAATGAGCGGCTTATTCTGATCCTGGGATACCCGGATGAAGTTGAGACAGAACACATAGGCAAGGCTTCCGGAGTCATCCAACCAGACCACGTTGTCACCAATAGAAAGCCCCGCCAGCAAACGGTCCAACTGGTCTACGCCCGAGCTCACCCGAACTCTTTCAGTTATAGTCATGGCACGTCCACAAATCGTGAGTCTAAGGGTTTGCCGCCTGCAATATGTCCGGCACGACCGCCTCTTTACCGATGGCCATAATGCGGACGCCATGGGCCGTTCCTTCTTCCCAGTCAATGATTCCTAATTACGACGGGAATGAAATGGGGCCATGAACGACGTTGGTCCAACGATCTGTTTTGGTCTGGGGTTCCTCGATATGGTTGAAAAATGGACATTGAGGGAGTGTTTGGAGCAATAAACCCATCTACTAACTCGCTCGGGCGTTTGCCCTGACAACCTGCTGCATCTCTTCTTCGAGACGTTGACCACAGCGCAGTTGAAGTCAGCGTTGACTCCGATTATTTCTATACAAAACAAAATCCTAAAAGACAAGAAATATGAAAATGCCTCTTGAAATTTCTAATAGATTTTATTAATTATCCATCCTCAGCGCACTGTCAATGATGACAATGCATCCGCAAGCTGCAGCTTTTCTATTTAGTGAGGGATCGGATGATTATCCTTACTATATAGTTGGTCTCAGGTTGATAGGATAAGCTGGACCGATGAAGTTCCTTCCTGTGGTATATCCCGATGCAATGGTGCAAAATTGGAGACGCTGGCGTTCCTGACAACGGAGCTATGAGCTCGATGACTTGTCAGTATTGACTCGGCTTGCTCATAAGGAAGCATTCCAGTCCCGCCTCAAATACCCTCGTGAAAAGGAGGAGCAGAAACAGATGTGCCGTTTATTCGCTATGACTAGTGAGACACCTGTATCTCCCGTGGTTGCTATCCATGCATTGGATGTGATGCGTGAGGGCCACGACGGATCGGGCGTGGGTCTATTCTTATCGGATTTGGGCGGCCCTTTCGAGGAGTTCAAGGGAGCACCCATCCTTTCCGGTATCTTCAGCAATGAAGGCTTGAAGAGGCTCGATCAATTCATGATGAACATCGGTTTCATGACCAAGTACCGGTTTTCCATCAAAGTTCCGAAACGACCGCCGGAGGGAGTTCCCAAGCGTGATGTCTATCTTATCCGTGCCTACGAATATCCGGAAGATTGGGAAAATCTAAGCCAGAGTGAAATCGATAACCGCTTGCTGTTGATCCGTCTTCAACTAAGGCAAATGGGCGAAGAGAAGCAAGATATGATTGTCTACAGCTTCTGGCCGGACGTTATCATGATCAAAGAAATCGGCGATCCGATGAAGGTTGCCGAATTTCTTCGCCTTGACCGGGACGAGCTGATGGCGCGAATCGTTTTGGCTCAAGGTCGTCAAAACACCAATTATGCGATCAACCTGTACGCCTGTCATCCGTTTTTCATCCAGGGAATCGCCACCATGACCAACGGCGAGAATACCGCTTTTGTACCGATACGCGAATTCCTCCTGTCTCGAGGATTTCCCGGGTACACAGGATATAATTCGGATTCCGAGGTCTTCACCCACATTCTGCACTACTCCATGAACAGGTTGGGACTCAGTATCGAAGCCTATAAGCACGTAATCACGCCCCTTCAGGATGAGGATTTGGAGAAGCACCCCGACAGAGGCTTCTTGAAGCAGCTCAAGCACTCCTGTCGCCGTCTCATCATCGACGGCCCTAATTGCGTCATGGGATGTCTGCCCGACCGCACCCTTTTCATGGTCCAGGACCGCAAAAAGCTAAGGCCGGGAGTGGTGGGTGGGCGTCCCGGGCTTTATGCCTTTTCATCTGAAATGTGCGGTTTGGATTCGGCTATTCCCGATCGAGACAAAGGCCGCGATTTTCAGCCCATGCATTTAGATACTGCTGCTGTCGGCTCAGACCGCACGGAGGTAAAGATATGGTCTCAAATGGAAGCATTGCCCCCTCTACACTAAGCGTTAAAGATCTGCCATGGCAGATTCACTGGGACAAAGACAGATGTACTTTGTGTGGACGTTGTACTGCTGTGTGTCCGGTCCATGCTATCGAGTTGGGGGTCTACCGTAAAAGACAAATTGAGCTTCCTTCATTCACCGACGGTTTGCGCAGCAATAGCGGTGGATCAAATGTCTGTCAAATTTTTCATGGTGTGCGGCAGAAAACGGACCCCGCCTACGCTTGTGTGGGGTGTGCCACCTGCACTATGGTCTGTCCCAATGACTGCATCATGCCCTATCGAAGCGATGAGGCTGACAAGCTCAAGTTTCACATCAATCAAGGAGGCCAGCCTCGACGTCGTGGCGGCCGCCGCAACGTTCGCGATGCTGGACAGGGTGGCATACTGGATCAAATCAAGTTCATCCGCATCTCCATGCTGACCGACCCAGCGCTGGACGCCGGCCGTCACGAATTTGAAGTGCGCACTCTTCTGGGCAGGGTCCTGCCTCCGGAAGAAAGTCTCAGGTTTTACCGTGATCAGGGCTGGACGCCGCCGGTTCGGGAAATCTATCCCTTGGTTATAGGAGCCATGTCATTTGGCGCTCTTTCTCCCAATATGTGGGAAGGGCTGCAGATGGGTGTGGCCTATTTGAACGAAGAAATGGGCATGCCGGTACGCATGTGCACTGGCGAAGGGGGCTGCCCGCCGCGGCTGCTTCGCTCCCGCTTTCTAAAATACGTGATTTTGCAGATTGCCAGCGGCTACTTCGGCTGGGACGAGATCATCCATGCACTGCCGGACATGAAAGAAGACCCCTGTGCCATAGAGATCAAGTACGGCCAGGGAGCCAAGCCGGGCGACGGCGGTTTGCTGATGTGGTACAAGGTCAATAAGCTGATTGCCGCCATCCGTGGCGTACCGCCGGGAGTGAGCTTGCCGAGTCCGCCCACGCACCAGACTAAGTACTCCATCGAGGAAGCGGTCGCCAAGATGATCCAATCCATGTACATGGCCTGGGGCTTCCGGGTGCCGGTGTATCCTAAGATTTCGGGCAGCTCTACGGCCCTAGCCGTTTTGAACAACCTTACGCGCAATCCTTACGCGGCAGGCCTGGCAATCGACGGAGAAGACGGTGGAACAGGGGCGGCTTACAATGTCTCCATGAATCACATGGGACATCCCATCGCGAGCAATCTTCGCGATTGCTACCTCAACCTGGTGAAATTGGGCAAACAGAACGAGATTCCCCTTTTAGCCGGCGGCGGTGTCGGCAAAAACGGCAATTTGGCTGCCAATGCGGCAGCGCTCATCATGCTGGGAGCCAGTGCCGTTCAGACCGGAAAATACATGATGCAGGCGGCCGCCGGGTGTTTGGGGTCGGAATCCGACCGCTGCAACATATGCAACATTGGCTTGTGCCCCAAGGGCATCACATCCCAAGACCCACGTCTTTATCGACGCCTCGATCCGGAAAAGGTGGCTGAGCGAGTGGTCGATGTATATCTGAGCTTTGACATCGAGCTGCGCAAAATCCTCGCACCTTTGGGGCGTTCCACTTCGCTCCCCATAGGGATGTCGGATGCATTGGCAATCAATGACCACAACGCGGCTGAACGGCTTCAAATCAAATATGTGGTTTAATGCCGGTTGAGAGAATAGAGAGGCTGTTATGCAAACTCAACAAGACCAGGTAAGCAATCAACAATCGTTTCAACTTTCCGGGATGGAAGACGGCCATCGGCTGGAATCGCGCGTTCTGGAGGAACGAATTCAGCAGGCGATTGCAGCTGGACAGCGTTATTTGAATATAGAGGCCTATGGTCAGCACGGACTGGCCGGTCGCCTGTGGAAGGCCGGTGAAGAACCCGTTCATGTCAAGATTTTCGGCTCAAGTGGCCAGAGAGTGGGTTCCATGGGCTTTCCCAACACCCACATAGAGGTTATGGGACCGGCTTCGGACGATGTCGGCTGGCTGAACGCCGGCGCCGAAATCATTGTGCACGGCAATGCGTGCAACGGCACCGGCAACGCCATGGCGCAGGGCAGGATCTATGTGGCCGGAAACATCGGTGCACGCGGCATGACCATGACCAAATACAACCCCCGGTTTGAGCCCCCGGAACTCTGGGTGCTAGGCTCCGTTGGCGACTTTTTTGCTGAATTTATGGCCGGGGGAATTGCCGTCGTATGTGGTCATCAACCGCAGAATCCGCTCAACATTCTCGGCTATCGTCCATGTGTCGGAATGGTTGGCGGCAAGATCTACTTCCGCGGTTCCCACAAGGGTTACAGCCAGTCAGATGCCAAATTGACGCCGCTAACCGAAGAAGACTGGCAATGGCTTCAAACCAGCCTTCGTATCTACTTGGAAAAAATTCACCGCACGGAGCTCCACGAGGAGCTGGGCCGCCGAACGGAGTGGCAGTTGCTCGTCGCTCGAGGTCCTCAAGAGAAATTTACCCGTCAAAGGCTCTCCATGCGTTCGTTTCACCAGGAGATATGGGACCAGGAGCTGGGCAAGGGTGGCTTGATCGGGGATTTGACGGATTTGGACAGCAGTCCGGTTCCGTTGATTACCAGTGGTGATTTGCGTCGTTATGTTCCGGTTTGGGAAAATCGCAAATACGTTGCCCCCTGCGAGGCCGGTTGCCCCACCGGGATGCCCGTTCAGGAGCGCTGGCGCCTTATTCGCGAAGGCAGGGTCGATGAGGCGGTGGATCTGGCACTGGCCTACACGCCATTTCCCGCTACGGTGTGCGGATATCTCTGTCCGAACCTTTGTATGCAGCATTGTACGCGCTCGACCTTGAATATGCCGGCGATAGATGTCATGCAACTGGGCAGGGCCAGCATTCGGGCACAGCTTCCCGAGCTGCCGTCTTTGAGCGGCAGACGAATTGCTGTGATTGGCGGCGGAGCGGCCGGCCTGTCGGTCGCCTGGCAGCTGCGACAGCTTGGGCATGAAGCGGTTATCTATGACATGCAGAGGACTCTGGGAGGAAAAATCGCTTCGCTCATACCCAGCTCCCGTATTCCCGAAGAAGTGATCGGCGCAGAACTGGAAAGAATGCAAAAGGCTCTGCCACATGTACATTTGCAGCAGCGTTTGAGCAGGGAAGATGTCGAGCAGCTAAAAGTCGACTATGATTTTGTTGTGGTTGCGGTAGGGGCTCAAAAGCCCAGAGTCATTCCTATCCCGGGAAAGGAAAAACTGATACCGGCGCTGGATTTCCTGCGCGAATGCAAACGGGACGATATAGAGGTGGGCAAACGAGTAGTGATCATCGGGGCTGGTAACGTCGGCTGCGATGCCGCCGCTGAAGCGCATCGACTCGGAGCCGATGAGATCACACTGATCGATATCCAGGAACCGCTCTCGTTTGGCAAAGAGCGCAAGGAGGCAGAGGCGGCGGGTGCAAAATTCCGTTGGCCGTGCTTCAGCAAAGCCGTTACCGACGAAGGGCTGGAGCTCACCAGCGGTGAAGTGATCCCTGCCGATAGCGTGATCATCTCCATCGGTGACCTGCCCGACCTCGACTTCCTTCCGGCAAGCGTTATAACGGAACGGGGCTTTATCCGAGTCGATGACAAATTTCAAACTACCGATCCAAAGATATTCGCCGTAGGGGACGCGGTAAAGCTGGGCTTATTGACCGATGCCATCGGCGCCGGCCGCAAGGCCGCTCTAAGCATGGACGACATTATACGCGGCAGGCAAAGCCTCCGGGAGATCCGCAAACCCATAGAATATTCAAGGATTAAGCTGGAGTACTTTGATCCCAGGTTGCAGAAATTCGACGACATCAAGCAATGCGCCTCGCAATGCTCATCCTGCGGCTCCTGCAGGGATTGCGGAATTTGCATCGCAATGTGTCCGCAAGCCGCCATTGCAAAAAGGGAAGAAGCGGGCGACTTCAAGCTGGTAGTCGATGAGAGTCGTTGCATCGGTTGCGGTTTCTGTGCAGGCGTGTGCCCTTGCGGGATCTGGCAGCTGGTGGAGAACGAACCGATAGGATAACTTGAATCCGAGGTTGGGTTCTCTCCTGAACCCAACCTTGTACGAGTATCGGCACGGTATCGTTTTGGACCTGCACTATGGACCGTTTTCATGTGACTCTTTGAGGGCTTTGATTTTGTTCTCACATTCCCTCATGTAAGCTTCAACGGCCGTGTTCAGGTTATCAAAAACTTCCTGTATATTGAGAAATTCCAATACACTGATGCCCTTAGCGAGATCCAGTCTGGCAGTAATGAGCGAGAATTCATACCTGGCCAGCATGATACGCTCTATGATTGCTTCTCGCCTGTTGTTACTCATTGCTCTTTCGCTCCTTTTTCCTCCTTCGTTCTTTTTTATTATCTAGCAAGCGCTTGAGGATTTCCCTTTTTACATGAGAATCGTTATCTTACACAATCCGTATATCTACCTATTTTTATCTCAGTAAAATTACCTAATGTTTCGTCGA
>JAVEVM010000069.1:0-8893 GCA_034005055.1 Desulforhabdus sp.
CTTAAAAGATCTCCCCTACTTGGGCGGTGTCAAGTACGGCCACATGAAAGAGCCCTTTTCGTTGGAGGAGCTCACTTCTTCTAACGACATCATGTTTATGGAAAGAAGTTTGCCCAATGCGCTTGTACCGGGAAGGAACGTGGGAATCAAGGTGCAGAACGCCGGGTTCTCCGACAAGCTTACCTGGGCTTTGGGAGCATTTCGGGAATCGAACGATCTAGATGAAGGGTATCAGGATGTATACCATCTAACCGCTCGCTTGACCGGTCTCCCCTGGTATGCTGAGGAAGGCCGCAAGCTGATCCATCTCGGTTTATCCTACATTCACGCTTTTAACGAAGACGATGCACCGCTGCGTTTTGAAGCGTCGCCCGAATCGAGTCTGGTAGCGATAAGCTTTGTCGATACCGGCGATATCCCGGCCCGTGATGCCGATTTTTTCAACCCGGAGATTGCACTGATCTTGGGTCCTTTTTCGCTTCAGGGGGAATACATTTACACTCGCATAATCGCTGCCGACGGCAGCGATCTTGATTTCTACAGCTATTATGTTCAGAGCAGCTACTTTATAACGGGTGAACATAGAAAGTACAAAAAAGCGGAAGCCATCTTCAGCGCAGTTGAACCGCTACAGCCGTTCAATCCGCCCAGAGGGAGCTGGGGGGCGTTGGAGCTGGCTTTGAGGTATTCCTCCATCGACCTCGATGACGAATGGGTAAGAGGTGGAAAACTGGAGGATTTCACTGCAGGCCTGAATTGGCATCTGAGCAAAAGCGTCAAATTGATGTTCAACTACATCCGAGCTGATTTGTCCGGGGTTGGCGAAAGCGATATCTTTCAATCCCGTTTTCAAGTGATTTTTTGAACTTTGGATGTCTCGATTGCGTCGAAGCTTGAAGCCAGAGGCAAAGGCCTTACTCACTGGGCTCAATGCAGCGGCCATGTTTCGCAGGTACACCAACAAAGACGTAACGGAGGGCCGCTTTGACCCGGTAGCCCTGGTTGAATCCTCTGCATATCCGCCGCGCGACGGGCTGTCGACGGTTGCGGTTCGAGAGCGGGCTTTCGTTCCAACCGAGCTCGTTCTGCTGTTTCGCCTTGCAGGCATGTCTGTACTCAACATATGGGGAGGAACCGCAGGCAATTGGGGAAGAAGGACCCTCGATCCGGATGAGATCGAGATCATGCTTGTGGCACACAAGACCGGCGAGCCACTGGCAGCGGCTGAAAGTGCGTACTGTAGCAGATCCGACGTCTCAATTCTCCTATGAGACGATCCCTATTTTCTGCAATTCTTCCTGATTGTAGTGAAACGATTTTGCCTTATCAATCAGCCACACCCAGAAGCAGATCGAACCCACCGACCCTTGCTGATCTATTTTCTCCGCAAAGAGTTTGTGGTATTGCTCGACCAGCTCTTTAGCTTTTTGCAGGTTTTTGGCCTGGAGCGCTTCGGTCAGCCCGGTCGGGATATGTTCAATTGCCATGGATTCGATGATACCCAGTTTTATTTTGCCTTTGGCGAGCAAATGCTGCACCTCTAGTGCAACGCCTTGAGGTAAATGACCGGCGTATTTTACATTGATAATACCTGGTAGCTCTTCATCGGAAATAAAGGCTCCCGGCTGCAGAACTTTTTTGACCTCGTAGTCTTCAACGATAAATGCCATATGGCCTGCGACGACTTCGCTCATCTTGCCCGCTTCCGCGCTGGTTTTGTCTTGCTTGCTCGCGAACAGGTAGCCTAATCCAGCGCCTACCGCAATCCACACGCCACGTCCCACAATTGATACCAATAATGGATGCACCATTTTTTCTCCTTTCTTGCTTACAGATCTTTAATGTACAACCACTAACTTAAGCACTTTGCCCGCACAGCGCATCTGGCACCGACTGCGCCTCTTCTTTCTCGCTTTTGCTGAAGATACAAGGATCGAACATGCATTGCGTGAAGTGCAGCCAAGTGTGGGTTGATGAAAAAGGAAATTGCTTCTATGTTGGCCATTGCATGATCCATGGTGAATTCGTCGACATGGAGGACAATGAACCGCCCGCCTGTCCGGAATGTAAAAAAGAAACGGAGAAGCCCGAAATGGTAGAACCCAAGGATCTTAAAGCGTTGGAGCTGTTTAGTGTGCTTTCTGAAAATCAATTGGAGGAGCTGGCGAAAATTACCAACAGAAAAACCTATAAAGCCAACTCATATGTGTACAAACAAGGCGATAGAGCTAAGGAGATGTTTGTCGTGAATCGAGGGCTTGTCAGTCTGCGCGGAATTAAATCCGGTGACGAGCTGACTATCGCCTTCGAGGTGAGAGAGCGCGGCGACCTTTTCGGTGCTGCCTGGTTCATGCAATCTGAAAAGTACACATTGCATGCAGTTTGCCTTGAAGAAACAGAGGTGTTTGCAATTCACGCCGCAAAACTTTATGAGCTCTGTGAAACGGATTCGGAGCTGGGATACAGGCTGATGAAAAAGGTCGCACAACTCTATTTTGACCGTTACGAGGCCGCCAAGAAAGAGTTGGGAATACCTATGGCCTGCCCGGCTTGACAGATGACAACTGTGATTTTAGCGTTTGATTTGGTCACAAAACAGAGAAGATCGTTGAAGGCATCTGGAAGCTTTGCAGCAATGGCGAATCAGCAACAATCATGTGATGAGCTGATGAGTCGAAAGGTTTATTGGTCAATAAGAAAGTGAGCAATCATGGCTGAAGCTAGACATTCTTCGCCTTTGTTTAGTCCAACAGGTATAGATGGACTCCTGCTTAAAAATAGAATCGTCATGGCCCCGTTGACTCGATCCAGAGCGGGCAAAGAGCGGCTGCCGAACGCTTTGATGGCGGAGTACTACGCGCAAAGAGCTTCGGCCGGGCTTGTTATCAGCGAGGCGACAGTGATTTCAAAGCAGGGAATCGGCTGGCTTAACAGTCCCGGGATCTATTCCGACGAACAAACAGAGGCATGGCGAAAGGTTATCGATGCGGTTCATACCCAAGGGACGCCGATGTTTCTGCAATTGTGGCACTGCGGAAGGGCTTCCCACAGCAGCTTTCATGAGAAAGAAGGCCGCCCGGTAGCCCCCTCGGCGATCAAGTTGGCAGGCGACTACATCCATACTCCCCTCGGGAGAATGCCATACGAAACACCCCGTGCGCTGGAGACAGAGGAGGTGAGGGGCATTGTCGAGGATTACCGCGATGCAGCTGAGCGGGCGAAGATAGCCGGATTTGACGGCATAGAGCTACACGCCGCCAACGGATACCTCATCGACCAGTTTCTACAGTCCAGGAGCAATCATCGGACTGACCGCTATGGGGGAAGTCTGGAGAATCGATATCGTTTTTTGGATGAGATCGTTCATGCGGTGCTCACCGTTTGGCCGTCCGGGCGAGTTGGGGTGCATCTGTCACCGAATGGCAATTTTAACGATATGGGTTCTCACGATTTTCGCGAAACTTTCCGTTTTGTGGCGGAACAGCTCAACCGGTATAGTCTGGCCTATCTTCATGTTGTTGACGGTCTCGAATTTGGCTTCCACGGGCTTGGTCCGCCCATGACTCTGCAAGAATTTCGCAACTTCTGGCAGGGAAAGCTGATGGGCAACTGCGGGTACACGAAGCAAACGGCCGAGTCGGCGATTCGCGGCAATTTGGCCGATCTGATCTCCTTCGGACGGCCATACATCAGCAATCCGGATCTGGCCGAACGGTTTGAACATGACTGGCCCCTGAATCCGCCCGCGGACACAAAGGTATGGTATTCTTTCGACGAGAAGGGCTATACGGATTTCCCAGGGTATGAGTGGGGACAGAAGGGGGTTGGATGAATGATGCGGAACACTCACCGGTCTTTCGTCGGATAGCGGGGCTGATTTTCATGCTCGATTTTTTTGGTGACAAATGCCGGCGGCTGTGTTAGCAGAAAAAGCCTTGGCATTCATGACTGAGAATTAAACGACTGAAGGTTTGCACAACCAATGACTCAAATTGGGATCACGGTTTTTTTTGCTGCATTGAATGCAGCAGTGCTGGCGGCCGCGGCGGCGGCCCGCAGGCCCGTGGTCCTGATGGGGGAATAGTAGGCTTAGAAGACTATTGACCATCTCGGGGCTGCGGGCCATCCACCGCAGCCTTTTGACTTTTCAGGGCTGCCCGATCTTGCAGCCCTTTTTTTTTGAACCAACGTGATGAAACCATCTGTCACAGTCAGCAGAAAAGGATAGATCAGCATGCGAACGGAAATCGTCCATATCGGTGCGAACAAACTGACTTATGAAATACGAAACATTGTCGGGATCGCTCAGAGGCTGGAGAAGCTTGGGGTTGAGATCAATCCTGAAAACATCGGCGATCCCGTGGCCAAAGGAGAAAAAATCCCGGATTGGATGAAAGGGATCATTTCGGATCTGGCCATGGAGGATAGTTCTTACGGGTACTGCGCCACTCAGGGAGTGCTTGAAACCCGTGAATTCCTGACGGAAAGGAACAATCGCAAAGGCGGAGTGGCAATCAGCCCGGAAGACATCATTTTCTTTAATGGTCTGGGCGACGCCATTACTAAGGTATATGGCTTCCTGCGGCGCACCGCCCGAATCATCACACCCTCGCCGACCTACACCACCCATTCATCGTCTGAGGCTTCTCATGCCGGTCTGCCTCCCGTAACCTACCCTCTGGATCCTCACAACAACTGGCTGCCGGATCTGGTCGAATTGCGGCGCAGAGTCAAGTACAATCCGGCGGTGGCAGGTATTCTGATCGTGAATCCCGATAATCCGACCGGTATGGTCTATCCGGAGGGCATCCTCAGAGAGATAGTAGCTATAGCAAGAGATTTCGATCTCTTTATTATCGCCGACGAAATTTACGAGAATCTCATTTTTGACGGCAACAAGACCAGGTCTCTGGCGGAAGTGATCGAAGACGTCCCCGGCATATCGATGAAGGGAATCTCCAAGGAATTGCCCTGGCCGGGCTCCCGGTGCGGCTGGATCGAGGTGTACAATGTCGATAAAGACGCACTCTTTGCCGAGTACGTGCGAAGTATCATCAATGCCAAGATGGTAGAAGTTTGTTCCACCACACTACCGCAAAGAGCGATACCTCGCATATTCGAGCATCCTGCTTACCCCGGCTGCTTGGAGAATCGCCTGCAGCGTTATGAGCGACTGTCGCAGTTGGCCCACGACAGACTGAAGGTGCTGCCGGGCATCATTGCCAATCGTACCCGCGGCGCTTTCTACATGACCGCGGTGTTTGAAAACGGTTGGATCAATGGCTCACAGTCCTTGCCACTGGAAGATCCGGAAGTGCGCATGCTGATTGAAAACCTGACTGCCGACAAGGAGATGCAGCCGGACAAACGATTTGTGTATTATTTGTTGGGAGCAACCGGGATCTGTGTGGTCCCCCTCACCTCTTTCAGCTCAGAGCTCCAGGGATTTCGGGTGACTCTGTTGGAAACCGATGAAGCCAAATTCAGCAGGACCTTTGACACCCTTGCAACTGCCATCAGCCAATACCTCGGACCATGGGATCGCGCGCAAGTCGAGTCCCAAATGCAGAGTGCAATGGGGGTGTAGGAACGATTGACCAATCTTGGCGCCGAATGAAGCCATCGAACGTCCGGCTGCGGGGTCTCCCCGTAGAACCTGAAAGGCGGTAGAATAGAGCTTGTAGTGATTGAATCAGGAGGACAGATACCGGTATGGCTTTAGTGAGCATGCGAGACGTGAGTTTGAGCTTTGGCGGACCTGTTCTGCTCGACCACGTGAATCTTCAAATCGAGCGCGGAGAACGCGTATGCCTTGTAGGCAGAAACGGTGTCGGCAAATCCACATTGATGCGATTGATTAGAGGAGAGCTCACACCCGATGAGGGTGAGGTCGTGAGAGAACACGGCGTGCGTGTGGCGCTGCTTCCGCAGGAAGTGCCGCAAGGGCTTGACGGCACGATCTTCAATATCCTGGTCGAAAGACAAGACGATCCCGGCAACGCCTTGGAGGCTGAATGGAGCAAGCATCGTCGGATAGAGAAGATCATCTCTCTTATGAATTTGAGTGCAGATGCGCACTTCATTTCGCTCTCAGCAGGGCTCAAACGCCGCGTCATGCTGGCCGCGGGACTGGTAAGGGAGCCGGATATTCTGCTGCTGGATGAGCCCACCAATCACCTGGATATTGAAGCCATCGACTGGATGGAAGATTTCTTGCTCCGTTTTGATGGAACCCTGCTTTTCGTAACCCACGACCGTATGCTTCTTCAAAAACTTGCCACCCGCATCGTTGAACTGGACCGAGGCAGGTTGTTCGATTGGCCTTGTGGTTATGAGACTTTCCTGAAGCGCAAACAGGCGGCCATCGAAGCCGAAAACGAGCAATGGCTACAATTTGACAAGAAACTGGCCGGTGAGGAGCTGTGGGTTCGCCAGGGGATCAAAGCCAGACGGACACGCAACGAGGGCAGAGTGCGTGCGCTCGAAAAGATGCGGCAGGCTCGGCGCTCACGACGTGAGCGAATGGGATCGGTGCGGATGCGAGCGCAAGAAGCGGTTCGATCCGGAAAGCTGGTGATCGAGGCGGAGAATGTAAGCTATGGCTATGGTGGGGGTGCTGTGGTTGTTCGTGATTTTTCCACCGTGATTATGCGCGGTGACAAGGTTGGAATCATCGGTCCGAACGGCTCCGGCAAAACCACCCTGCTGCGTATTTTGCTCGGCGAGCTAGTGCCGCAAAGGGGCAGGGTGCGGCATGGAGTGCATCTTGAGATCGCCTATTTCGATCAGCTTCGAGCACAACTGGACGAAGACAAATCGGTAGTCGACAACGTTGGCCAGGGCAATGACACCATCCTTTTTAACAGTAGGCCAAGGCACATCATAGGCTACTTGCAGGATTTCCTTTTCTCACCGGAGCGCGCCCGTTCGCCGGTGCGGATTCTCTCCGGCGGAGAACGCAACCGGCTGTTGCTGGCGCGGCTCTTCACCCAACCATCGAACCTGATGATTATGGACGAGCCCACCAATGACCTAGATACCGAAACGCTCGAATTGCTCGAGGAATTACTCCTCGACTATCCAGGCACTTTGCTGCTGGTCAGCCATGATCGGACCTTTCTCAACAACGTGGTGACCAGCACCCTGGTGCTCGAGAGCGATGGGCAGGTAGGCGAATATGTGGGTGGCTATGACGACTGGTTGCGGCAGCAAAGAACTAATCCTCAGGTAAAAACGGATCGGCCGTCCATCCATAAAGAAAAGCAGAAGCCCCGGAGCGAGCCACGTAAGACCCTGAATTTTAACGAACAGCGTGAACTGGAAGCCATACCGCAACGAATCGAAACACTCGAGGCTGAGCAGGAGCTTATGTATCAGATGCTTTCGGACCCGGGCTTCTATCGGCAAAACGGCCCTGAAATTGCCACAGCCAAAGCCCGGTTGGCATCACTCGAGCGGGAGCTCGACCTGGCTTACCAGCGATGGGAAGCCTTGGAGGCAAAAAGTGAGCAGAAACAGTGAACAACTCCGAACTAGGTCTCTTTCAAATGTTCCCGAATCATCAATGCGGCGCTGCTTCCTTCCCCGGCGGCGCTAACGGCCTGCTTGGTGCTGGTGTCGCGTACTTCACCGGCCGCAAAGATCCCGGGTACGCTGGTCTCCAGCAGGAAAGGCTCGCGCTTTTCAAAACCAGTCGGCCGCTCAGGCTGATTCAACAGTTCGCGCCCGGTTATGATAAAGCCCCAACGGTCCAGCAAAACTCCACTGCCCGCGAGAAACGCCGTATTCGGATCAAGTCCGATAAAAAGAAAAGCCCCATCAACGGGAAGCTCTTTTTCTTGGCCGGTTTTATTGTTAAAGATCCGCAGTTTTGTCAGCTTTGAGTTCTCGCCGATGAATTCCTTAACTTCCGTGTGCCAGAGGACATCGATTTTAGGATTGCTGAATACGCTGTCTTGAATAATCTGGGTAGCTTTGAACCGGCCGCTGCGCACAAGGATGGTCACCGAGTCGGCAAATTTTGTCAATAGCAGGCTCTCCTGGGTGGCGCTGTTGCCCCCGCCGATGACGGCAACCTTTTTGCCGTTGTAAAACGGCCCGTCACAAGTCGCACAAAAATGCACGCCGGCTCCAGAGTATTCGTTTTCACCCGGTACATTCAGACGTTTATAACGGCTGCCTGTGGCGATGAGCAGTGCACGCGCACTGTATTCGCTGCCGTCGGCGGTCTTGACGCAGCGGTAGTTATCGTGGCTATAGACCTGCATGGCTTCTTGGGCTTGGAGCAGTTCCACGCCAAATCGTTCGGCCTGCCGACGAAGGCGTCCGGAGAGCTCGTTTCCGGAAATACCCTCGGGAAAACCGGGCATATTGTCCAACTTTGCCGTTGCCGCCACCTGTCCGCCAAAGGCTGCGCGTTCGATGACCAGCGTATCGATGGCTTCCCTCGCGGTGTAGAAAGCGGCGGTCAGGCCGGCGGGCCCCCCTCCAAGGACAATCAAATCATAGTGAGCTCTGCTCGCTTGTGTCTTTAGACCCAGCTTTGCAGCCAGTTCCGCGTTGCTGGGCTCAACCAGAAATGAACCATCGGCAAATACTATGGTCGGAATGATGCGCTTTCCGTTGTTCTTTTCGATCACAAACCGCTCAGCTTCTTTGTCCTGCTCGATGTCTACCCATTTGTAAGGTATCTGGTGCTCGCCCAGGAATTGTTTGCTGGTGCGGCAGTCCGGGCACCAATGAGCGCCATACAGAGTAATTACAGTCTCTTCCATGGCTTTTCGTCTCCTCTGATCGGCTTAATTGATGAACGACTGTGCGGTTTATTCGAAACACTGGAAAGCCACATGATAATCATTATATTGGTCGAGTGTGAGAGCTTTGTTTGTTGGCA
>JAVEVM010000070.1:0-8862 GCA_034005055.1 Desulforhabdus sp.
GGCCAAGCTGAGATCCCTCGTGGGGTACGCTTGAGGTGGACGGACCGGCGCAGCATTTTCGAAAGGGTGACAGAGGACGGGACGAAGCTTAATTTCAGGAACAACAGTAAAACGTAAAGGAATAGAGAATGCCTACGATCACAACCGAAGACGGCACACAGATATACTGCAAGGACGGAGACCGTGGAGGAGTCCTGAGATTTCAGAGGCTTTGTCCCAAACCAGCCGTCATCCTTTCAGAAAGGGAAACCCGGCCATGATGACTACACACCAGGCCCGAGCGATTATTTCCGCGGCAGAAGCCAAGGCCACCGCGATGGGGGTGCCTGTCAATGTGGCCGTTCTCGACAGCGGCGCGCACCTCAAAGCCTTCAGTCGGATGGATGATGCTCCGCTGGGCTCGATCGACGTCGCAATCAGGAAGGCCAGGACGGCAGTTCTTTTTGAAGTCAACAGCGAGGCTGTTTGGGAATATTGCAAGCCCGGCGCCCCTGCGCCGGGCCTTGAGCTGACCAATGGCGGCCTCGCTCCATTCCCTGGCGGTATTCCCCTGAAGGGCTCTGACGGCACGATGCAAGGAGCGGTCGGAGTCTCGGGCGGCAGCGTCGAGCAAGATTTCGAGATTGCCCAGGCGGCTCTTGCCGCCTTTGCTGACTGAGTCAGCCGGCCGCCGTCTTCTATCTTTGGAGGATCAACCATGACTAAGACAATTCTTATCACTGGAGCAGGCTCCGGATTCGGCGAAGGCGCCGCCATCGGATTGGCAAAGAGCGGTCACAACGTCATCGCGACGGCGCAGATCTCACCCCAAGTCGCCGCGTTACGCAGAAAAGTCACGGACCTTGGTCTGAAGAACCTTCGTGTCGAGAAGCTCGACCTGTTCGATGCATATGATGTCGCCTACGCCCAGGCATGGGATATCGACGTGCTGTGGAACAATGCTGGTTACGGCGAGAGCGGTCCGGTGTCGGAAATCCCCCTCGACCTCGTGCGCCACAACTACGAGGTCAACGTGTTCAAGCCTCTTGAGCTGACCCAGGGGTTTATCAAGAAATGGGTTGCCGCCAAAAAGAAGGCGAAGATCGTCTTCACCTCCTCGATGGGTGGGCTGTTCACCCCGCCTGGGTGGGGTGTCTATGTCTCGACCAAGCACGCACTCGAATCGATTGCCGAGGCGCTGCAGCAGGAGCTGGCGCCCTTCGGGATCAAGGTACAGACGATCAACCCGGGCGCTTATCTCACTGGTTACAACGAAACGATGGCGGACACGGCTTTCCGCTGGCTCGACGATTCCAAGAACTTTACCAAGCGCGAGGCGTTGCGCAAGATTTTCGACGATCTTTTGGGGGCTCCCGAAGGGCATCTGGATCCGAAGGAAATGATCGATCGCATGATCGAGATTGTCCCCGCCGATACCGGTAAGTTTCGAAACGTCGTGCCAAAGTTCGTCGAGGATATGCTCAAGGACTCACAGGCAAAAGCCTGGGAGAACCAGATTTAGTAAAGGGCTCGCAAGCGGAGTGGGCACGCCGCTCCGCCGGAGCCTGTTCCGCGTGCTCCTCAGACGATGACCGCCGATATCCATGCAAAATTCGGAATCAGCCATGTGCTTAAGGTCGGAACATGCTGAAATCAAACCGCGGGCGTCGTCGAGCGTCACCCCAAAGCTCGGCAAGGAGAATTGAAATGCTGCTCCCTTATCACATCACGCTTCGTAATGTGAAGACTGAGGTGGCCAACCGACGCAGCTCGATTCTCCTCGCGATAGCTCTTTTCTTCATCGCATTGCTGCAATCCGCACCTGCGGTCACCCAAACCCAAGGAGAGACAAATATGTCCAAATCCGATCAAGACATTGAGTCCCGAAACAAAGCGATCGTGCAGGCCAGCTTCGACGCGTGGAAAGCCGGTACCGGCAGCCCGTTCGATCTATTAACGGAGGATGCGACCTGGACCATTGTGGGACGCTCGATGGCTTCAAAAACTTATGAAAGTCGAGAAGCGTTCATGAGCGAGGTCATCCGACCTTTTAATGCCCGCATGAGTGTCGGTCTGAAGCCGACGATCCGGAATATCTATGCCGCTGGCGATACGGTCATCGTCTTCTTCGACGCGAGTGGCACGGCGCGCGATGGCAGGACTTATGCCAACACCTATGCGTGGTTTCTTGAAATGCGCGCCGGCAAGGTGGTGAAGGCTTCAGCCTTCTTTGACAGTATCGAGTTTAACCAGCTCTGGCAGCGAGTCACTCCCGTAACCGAGTAGGTAATGTTGACAAAGTGCAGCTGGATTTCTAACAAGCGCTCGACGGCGTCGTCATCGCTGATGTCGACTTGGACAGACGTTGCGGTGCCCGCCCTCGAAGGGGACGCTGGTACTAAAACAACTTTATATAGCGCTCGATATCCGGCAGCTCCTCCCGGCTGACCATACGGTTAACTGCAGAGGTTGAAATATTGAGATAGCGGGCAACCTCCGCACCCGCATACCAGAGCCTGCGCACCGCGATCTGGCTTATCAACTTTCTCGCCCGTACTACTGCTCTTTTCCTGATCCAAGTACGGATGGCAGACGCCGCTACACCCTCTTCTTTGGCAATTCTTGCCAGAAGCGTCGGTAAATCGCACTTTCCGGAAGCGAACCGCAACGTCTCTTTTTCCTGTTCCTTCGCTTCGGACAATATTCGGTCAACAAAGTCGCTGCCGCCCAATATCCTGGCATCGGAACTGATAGTTGCACTTTTGCGCCGCATCGACACAACCTGGAGCCAGTCTCCAAGACTACGGGCGAGACCGCCGCCAACCAGTTCGGGACGTCTGCCCAGTTGCGAACCCTTATTCTACAAAACTCTCATAGCCTTTTCTCGCCTTCGCGAGCTCCGATCCGAAATAGTCCAGAATCGTCTTCTGATCCTGCCATTCTCTGAGCACTGTTCCCATCAACGCGGAATGACCCGACCAGAGATATTTGTTCAGCCCTGACATGCCATCCACCAAGCCGGCCCGCAACGGGTTCAAGTGAATATATCGGGTCAATTCCAGCAGGTATGGATCGTCCTCACACACAATTGACTTGTACCAGTTCTGGAATAGATGGCCGGTACGTCGGTGTCGTTTGTTAAAGTTGACCGCATAACCGGTAAGAAATCGCCGCATACTGGTTGAAAGCGGTTGGCTGCCGGTTCCGGTCAGGATATGAAAGTGGTTGGACATGAGAGCCCAAGCATAGACAGCCAGATTCTCCTGCAGACAAAGATCCGCCAACCGGGCGAGAAAATCTTCCCGGTCTATCTGCTTACGAAATATCTTTGTCCGCTCGATCCCTCTCCCCATGATATGGTGGAGAGTGCCCGGCGCATCCATTCTTGGTTTCCTAGGCATATTTCGACTTTAAACCCCAAGGAAGCAAAAAAAGTTGTTTTAGAACCAGCGTCCCCTCTTATGTCACCACTCATTCATGGGATAAACGTACTACCCTCAATAAAAACCAAAACCGATAGGTTGTCATGGCTCCTCATGAGATTCGCCCTTTCGAATTTTTCTCTCGGCTTTCTCTTTGTCCGAGCTCTTCTGGTCGGGCTCGTCTTGTTCATTCTCAGCCCGTGCCTGGTAGAGCAGCCTTACATGCACGGGAAAATGATCTGAGCCAAAATAGGATTTACGCTCGAGCTCGATCAGCTTGAAATGATCGGAATGAAAAACATGGTCCAGAGGGAATCGAATGAACGGATATTTGGCATGAAAGGTGTTGTATATGCCCCGGCCGATGCGAGGATCGAGCAGACCACTGATGCGCTGAAATAATCTTGTCGTATGAGACCAGGCGACATCATTAAGATCGCCCATAACGATCACCGGATGGGCGGATCCTTTGACCTCTTTTGCCACTGTTAGCAGCTCCGCATCCCGTTCCTCCGTGTCTTTACTCTCCTCGGGATGTGGCGGCTTCGGGTGCAGACAATGCAATTCGACCCTCAGACCGGAAGGCAAACCAACTATGGTACGCATCGATGGAACATCCGGCTCCAACAGGAAATTCACTTCAGCCTCGTAAAGCTCGTATTTTGAGTAAAACAGCATACCGTAAGTGTTCTCGAGAGGGCATCTGAGGGTATACGGATATTTCGACTCAATGCCAGACAGTTGCTCCTGCCACCATTTGTCCGGTTCAGTCAGCAATACAATGTCCGGATTGGACTCTTCGAGTATCTGCAAAAGCCCGTTCACATTTCGATTACTCATCAGGACGTTGGCAATGAGCAGATTGATCGAATTTTCAGCATCAGTTGCATCCGCGTCCAGCACCTGCTTCTTTGCCAACCGAGTGTAAGGGCGAATCTGAATGAGCTGAATAGCGATGGCGGCCAGCACCAGGACCAGCATTAGCCGATCGAGACTTGTGAGCGGCCGTTTGAGGATGAGATAAGCGGCAATGACAATAATGCCAAGCACTACGATCTGTATTCGCGGAAAATCAAAGATGCGAATCCACCAGGCCTCATCCTCAATTATCGGAAGGAGGGTGGCCACTACCACTATGGCGGCAAATATCGGTAGCAAAAGACTCATGCAAGGTACCACTCTCTTTTCAGACTTTCAGCAATCTGACAATACAGGTTTCCTATCTTCCGGATCAGCTGGCTCAATTGCTCAGAAGTGGATGCTGGGTCAAAGCACTGTGTCATTTAGCCCTCAATAATTGATGGGGCTCAATAAAAGCCAGGTGAGTGTATAGTGTAATAGTAGCGATTGAAAGAGGAGACGTCCACAGCGAATCCGTCAGCAGTTCAGCTCGTATATAATGGAAGTTTGACGGGTTTCTATCGACAGCTGAACTAAAGCGTGGCGCGGCTTATACCTGGTTTTGCCAAGCTTGATCCCCCACATCGCGCCATATCAAAGCGTTTGCCAATCGACGCTGGTGCACGTTGAGGAAAGTTTCAGGAATTCGAAGAAAGAATTGTGGTGATTTTTCCACTCCTCAGATGATCAATATCTACCTGAAAGTTGCGATAATTGCAGAAGCGAAGAGCGGTCGCGGCTGGAACGATAGCCCTCAGCCGCGCGGCCGGGGACTTGGGAAAAACACCTCCACAGTGGCTCCACGTCGGCTCGAGGGCTGGCCGTACGCCCGGCATGGGTGTGAACTTATGGGGTGAAAGTCCTCTGTATGTGAATCCTGCAAGTGTGGCTACCACATTTGCACCATCCGCAAATGGTTGGAACAGCACGGAGTGAAGCCATGAAGAACATAATGGAAATCGATGGACATAAAGCTGTTATTGCTTTCGACTCCGATATCGGCATGTTTCGCGGGGAATTCCTGGGTCTTTCCGAGAGTGCAGATTTCTACGCCACTGGTGTAGAGGGTTTGCGGCGGGAAGGCAGGACGTCTCTCAAGGTTTACCTGCAAGCATGTGAAGAACGTGGGATTACTCCGTACAAGAGCTTCTCGGGGAAATTCAACGTCCGGATTTCCCCTGATTTGCATGCCGACATCGTGTCTGCTGCCGAGGCATCTGGGATGAGCCTGAATCAGTGGGTCGAAAAAACTCTTTCCGAATGCGCTCAGAATGAAATTCTGGATTTCATCTCATTGCTCCGCGCAAAATCCGTTCGTGGTTGGTCGGGTTATGACTGTTGCGCAAGCCCAAGGTTATCCGCATCAGCGGCGCCCGCTTCCTGGGTGCTTGCACTCTTCTGCGGCGGGCGTCTGCTAGATGCGGTCGTCCGGTTTATGTGCTAGCGCCCTTTGAGCATCCTTTCGTACTCGTCATGTGTGCCCACCCATACCCATATGAAGTCATCACAGTCTTCGACAGCCAATGCCCTGTGAGCTTGATCCACCCTTGCTGACCATAGTCTGCCGATTTCTTGAACTGCAAGGAAGGATGTCTCGGATTCTTCTTGAGGAGCTTGAAGTTCTTATCTGCGAGCTTGCGGACTTCTCTGGGCAGACTCGGATAGCATTGCCAGAAGCGCTCCGTCGTCCGGTGTCTCACAGGTCCCTCAGCTTGTTTTCTCTTTTAGCATCAAAGGCTTCTTTGACCAGGAAGTCGAGTTTGCCAGTTCGTGAGTCTTCAATGATCTGCCTATCCCATCTTTCCCAATCTCTTTCAAGGAACCAATGGCGGAATTGACGGCAATCTTCTTCCGGCAAGTTGGAGATTGCCTTTTGAAGTTCTTCAAGGTTGACCATTCAATGCACCTCTCTAGTTCGAATTATCTGAAATGGTTGTCTTTCCTCAATGATAAAGTAACCTGCCCGGGATACTTCTGCCATGAACTGCCGAAGCAGCGCCCCTAAACCTCTAATTGCGCTCATGCAGGTGACCGGGCTGAGTGCTAACGCGCCAATCAGGCGCGCTTCTTTTTGCGTCGGCTGAATTGGCCTTGTGTACGCCCGGCATGGGCGTGAGCTTATGGGGTGAAAGTCCCCTGTACGTGAATCCTGCAGTGTCCTTTTAGACACTTGCATGAGAACTAGCCGCGAAGGCAAGGGCGGAACCGCGAGGGACCGTCTGGCATGCGGCGCAAGCGCCCCCGCAGCGCCAGCGCTTGCGCGGCGTGTGCGCTACGCGAGGAAGCCGGAGTGCAAAGCGAATGAGCCGACGGTGAGATCCAGCATACAAGGCCGAGTCTCCGGGTAAGTCAGCACCACATGACAAAGCCCCGGGTTCAGGGGATAGGGTAAATGCTGCGGTTGCATCGCGAAAGTTCACGTTCTTTCTTATCCGGGGCGATCTGCCCAACGGGGCGATTGCGTGGTGACATGGAAGCCAACCGGTGACGTGCCGGCCCGGGGCTACCGGCTGACCATTTCCCGGCGGTATCGGGAACGCATCCGCCCGATACCGAGTCACGAAATAAAGGGAGCGAACAGGAAGGCATTCCGTGTCATCACAGCGGTAGCGCTTCACGGGGCAACTTGTGGAGTGATTGGGCAGAAGTCAGCCGAGGCCAGAGTAGCCAAACGCCTCCTCTAATAGGGAGGACATGGTGAAGGTCCGAGCTCAGAGCAGGTAAGGGGAGCCAATGTGCTCATCATGCATGATGTATCCGACCGGATGCGTGCTATGGCGGCGCGGCATTGAACTGCCCGATCCCGGTGGTCCCTTGCAGTTTGTCAAAGAACGGTTCGGGCACATTGAACGCCCGGCCACGGTTCGGCATGCTCTGGGAACCGCCCGGTGCGGACCCGCACGCCGGGTGGTGTGGGGGCTGGGGGAGAAAAACCCCCGGCTACCCGCTTCGGCTTTAGCAGATGTAAAGCCTCCTCATAAATCGGGACGGCTGGGTTCACGGTTGGCCTGTGACTAGCGCCCGAGAGCTGCGATAACTGTCTCAACAACTTCTTCAATATGTTGAGTAACATCCGTCTCCCAGAACCGAATTACGGTCCAACCTTGCTCTTCGAGCGCCTGCCTTTGTTCCTGATCGCGTGTTCTATTATATTGAATCTTGGCAATCCAGTACTCAGAGTTGGCGCGATGCAGTAGCTTCTTTTTAAGCTCGACCCAATTTCGACCGTGCCAGAAATCTCCGTCAACAAAGATAACGATGCGCTCCCTGGGAAACACAATATCTGGCTTTCCAGGCAGATCGCTTACGTGAAGCCTGTATCGAATCCCTCTGTTCCATAGTGCTTTCCGGAGTAACACTTCTGAAACAGTGTCCTTTGCCTTGTTGCGCCGCATGGCAAACGAAGCTGATGCTGAAGAGGGATTAAACGATTTGTATCGTGGCACTTTTTTCCGGCTCATGTTTATGGCTGATCTCCTTAACGGGCCGGAATTCCAGAATAGATCATATCACGCTACAGCCTTGGCAAAGACAAGTAGCGGATCTGATGACCATCTGCCGTCTACGCGCACATTGTTGCTGAGGCGATCCTTGCACTTTGGATGAGAAGCCATCTCTCTCGTCAGATTGAACAGATACTCCCATCTTTCCGTGCATGGATGGAGACAGGCAGCTACGACATCGAATTCTTCCGGTTTGTAATAACGTGAGCACGGATCAGACTTGGAAGCTCTTGTCTTTTGAAAATCGACTCGAGGCAATCCATCAGAATAGGTTTTGCGTAGGACGTTCTTGCACTCAATATATAGCGGGTGACTTCCCCTGTATCTAATCTCTAAGTCCGGCTTACCGTCTCCTTTGATTGGTAGGCATTCCGTCACGTCTGGAAGGGTCAACAAATATTTCTGCAAATGTGCTTCAGCCACCCATCCTCTGACAGCCATTTTGAGACGAGGTGCACTCTGTATAAGGTCCAAAATTTCATTCGGAGAGAGCTCAAATTCTTCTGCGACGGCATGGGGCACGGGCAGCTGTGACGGGGCAGTATACTCAATTAACGACTGTGGTAGTGCAATCGACTTGAGCTCGCCTATCTTGTCGGCAAGTAGTGCTCGGTGACCTTGATCAAGACCTTTCGCCGCCCGCTCAAACCGGATGTAGCTTAGAAAATACTCCGGCAATCCACCTACCAGTACTTCAATTGGCTCGTCAAATCCCTCACGAGATCGTTTTTCCCTCTCCCAGGAAGTCCACTTTCTTTCTAAGACTTCTGATACGTTGTGCTCTTTGAACTCGATCGAGATGAAAAATCGGGTTGGATTATGAAGTGAAGGATCAGCGCCTACGAAAATACCCCTTTCCAGGTGAACACCGAAGAAGAGGGTCGTGTATAAATCGGAGGGATCTTGCCAAATCTCGTGTAGTTGCCCGTCATTGACACCGTACTTCACTTGAAAGCGATGTTCATCCAGAGGCCGGTTTTGCGTTCTCTTGGAATTAGCGAAGAAAGCATAGGCTATTATGCCCATCCTCTCTCCATCCGGTGCCTCAAAAGTTATTC
>JAVEVM010000071.1:0-8785 GCA_034005055.1 Desulforhabdus sp.
TGAGCAGCGTGCTTCCGAAGAGATACCCCGGGCCCGGCAGCAAGAGAGTGATACGGCAGTGATACTGGGCGATCTGCTGGGGACGATAACAGTTCCACAAAGGGCAGGTAAGATTTTCAGCGATCTCTATTATCGCCATGAAGCTGAGATTCATCATATCCTGAATGAAAATCTTTTCCTTGTACTGCAAACGATCGGTCTGGTCGCAGATGCTTTACCGACTCTGCGCTTGATGAGCGAACGAAATGGCGAGCTCCTTCTGGATTCTGCGACTTATGCCAGAGCCAATAATCTGTATGAAGAATTTCGAGGTTTGGCCGGGCCTCAGTTAACAGCCGATCTGGAAGAAACAAGATCTTATCTTGATAGAAGAACAACGAAGAAGGATTCCGGCGAGGTACTGATCAACCTGAATGAATGAGCGTTAGGGCTTCAGACGTTCTGAATGCGTGTTTCTCTCATGGATAAACTTGTATCATCCTGCCGTTGGTAATCTGCAGCACTAGATAATTCCTGCTTATTTTCCCATCCGGTGTAACTGTGTAGGTTCCGGTTACTCCCGGGTAGTTTGAGATCTGCAGCAGGCTCTGCAACAGCGAAGCCCTGTCTATGGCAGACGGAGGCAGCATGGAGCGCGCGTGCAGCAAGAGCATCAGCGCGTCGTAGGCTTGAGCCTCGAGGTACGTGGGGGGGGAACGGTAGATGCTTTCATATTTCTGACGAAACGACTGGGTTTCCCGGACGTTGCTATCCGGAAAAAAAGGTGTGGCAAATAAAGCGTTTTCCACATAGGCTCCGCCGGCCTGTGCCAAGGATTCCTCCTCCCACAGATTGGTGCCCAGCAAGGTGGCTCCCACGACATTGTAATAAGGCAATTGCGGTGCAATCAAGGCTACCGTTTGCACCTGATCCGGTATGAAAAGTGCCTCAAATGGGGTGATATTCAGTCCGGAAGGCGGCGAATTCTTTTTGGCCGTATCGATCAGTTTTTGGATTGGAGCTTTAAAATCGTTGCTGTCGGGTTCGTAAGCGACGCTGGCCAGAAGGTCGCCACCCTTTTCTTGCACCGCTTCTGCAAAGTCCTTGGAGAGTCTTTGGCCATAACGGTCATTCGGATAGAGGGTGGCAAACTTCGTATAGTCCAGCCTTTCTCTGCAGAAATCCACCAGTGTTTGGACCAGTTCCCGATTATCGAGAAAGGCATGCAGTACGTACGGGTTGTTGCCGGTATCCTCATCCTTTTGCGACAGAGCCAGAAGCGGCATGTTCCACTTGTTTGCATCAGGGAAGACCGCTTTTGCCGATTTGACCCCCAGTGGGCCGACTATCGCCAGCACTCCCTCGTTTTTTGCCAAACTCTCGAATGACTTCCTGGCCAGTTCCGGTTCGGCTTGGGTATCTTTTACGATTACGGTGACTTGCTGATCGGGGTGGGTCCGGTTCCATTCCTGTTCTGCCATAGCGATGCCGCGCAAAACACTGCTGCCATATTTTCGGTAAGGACCGTTTAGAGGAAGGAGGGAGCCAATCCGGTTGGCGTTGAGCGGAAGGGTCACCTCTGAGGTCGTTCCACGCAGAGTTGTTTGGATTTCCATTGCCAGAGGGTGCTTTGGATTGCGCTGCAAAAGAGAATAGAGAGCTTCCCGGTTGACATCCGAGGGTTGCTTCTCGAGCTGGATTTGCGCCATCCGATAATCCAAAAATAAGCGCATGAAATCGTCCGGGTTTCTTTGCAGAAGCCGTTGGATTGTGGATTCCTTCGACCCTTGCAACAGCTCGACAGTGGCTTTAGTCAGCGTCTTTTTTTGCTGCTCGGTTTTGGCTGCGCGAAATCCTGCGGCGGCCCAATCGAAGCCCTCTTCGAGGTCGCCCTTATCCCTGGAGACGGCGACCATCAGTTGACTTACTTTGAATTGAACTTCAGGGTTTTGCGGGGAAGCATTCCAGATGACGATGGCCTCTTTTTCGATGTGCCTTTTTTGTCCCTGCAGCCACAGAGCTTGCAGTCGGCCGACGGCGGCGAGATTGATGTCTTGCCATTGAGGATAGGAGTAGAGCAGATAATCGAAATACTGCAGCGCGCGGTCAGAATCTCCTTCGCGCAGAAAGGCCTCTCCAAGACGGTAGAACGCTTCGGCTGCTACGGCATTGTTGGGATAAGACTGAGCAATCTGCTCCCAGGAAGCAATTGCGGCATTAAGATTGCCTGCCTTTTGCTGCTGTTCGGCCTTCTCCAGCAAAGCCTTGGCTTCCGGCGGAGGGAGTTTGTGCAATTCGCTCGAGGGAATCAACGCAGGACCGGTGCGCTGCACCGGAGCACAGTTGGAAAGCAGGACAACGGCGAGGACAACTAAAACCCAGCAGCCATTTCTCTTCATAGGAGCTTCCATGACTTGTCAGTGGCAACGACGGATAAGAAGTACTCAAGTTTCGGTATTCGGGGTTACCCACATCCTGCTCCGCACTCAGTGCTCCTGACGATTGCGAACTGAGATCCAGCAGACCGGACGAAAAACTACATATACCTCAAAAAAGTAATAAGGGCACATGAAAATTTCATGTGCCCTTAGAATGCCGTTCTATTTCAAGCCAACGATTTGCGCGGGAACTATTTTTCTTTGTTTTCTTTCACTTCCTCAAAGTCTGCGTCCACTACGTCCTCATCCGCGCCTCGTCCGCCGGCGGTACCGGCACCGGCCTCGCCGGCGGCACCAGCACCCTGCTGTTCAGCAGCTCGTTTGTAAGCCTCTTCTGCAAGTTTATGAGATATCTGCATTAGTTGATCCATGTTTTGCTGAATCGCCTGTAGATCGTCTCCTTCCATAGTTTTTCGCAGCTTGGCTATCTGGTCCTCAATGTTTTGACGGGTTTGGGCATCCAGCTTTTCGCCCATTTCGCGCACCGTTTTTTCCGTGCTGTATATAAGGCTGTCCGCCTGATTCCTGGCTTCTACCAGCTCACGTCTCTTGTGGTCTTCCTCGGCGTGCAGTTCGGCTTCTTTCACCAGATTGTTGATTTCCTGTTCGGAAAGACCGCTGGAAGCTGTGATCTGAATAGATTGCTCCTTTTGAGTAGCAAGATCTTTTGCCGAAACGTGCACTATCCCGTTAGCATCGATATCGAAGGTCACCTCGATCTGCGGTATTCCCCGCGGGGCCGCTGGAATGCCAACCAGCTCGAAACGTCCGAGGGTCTTGTTGTTGGCTGCCATTTCGCGCTCACCCTGCAGGACATGAATCGAGACCGCGGTCTGATTGTCTGCTGCTGTCGAAAATATCTGGCTTTTGCGGGTCGGAATCGTCGTGTTGCGCTCTATAAGCTTGGTCATCACCCCGCCCAGAGTTTCAATGCCGAGTGAAAGGGGCGTTACATCCAGGAGCAGCACATCTTTTACGTCACCCTTTAGAACACCCGCCTGAATTGCCGCGCCAATGGCTACCACTTCATCCGGGTTTACACCTTTGTGCGGCTCCTTGGCAAAGAATTCCTGAACCTTTTGCTGAACCCGCGGCATCCGGGTCATGCCACCGACCAGAATGACCTCATCGATTTCCTTCCTGGATAGACCGGCATCTCGCAATGCCTGCTCCATGGGATGCACCAGGCGATCGATAAGATCCTCGACAAGCGATTCGAATTTCGCCCGCGTCAATTTGATGTTCATATGCTTGGGACCGGAAGCGTCAGCAGTGATGAAGGGCAGGTTGATTTCCGTCTCCATGGTTGTGGAAAGCTCGATCTTGGCCTTTTCGGCTCCTTCCTTCAAGCGCTGCAGAGCCATTTTGTCATTGCGCAGATCGATCCCATAATCCTTTTTGAACTCGTCGGCGAGCCAATCCATAACGCGCTGATCGAAATCCTCTCCGCCGAGGTGCGTATCGCCGTTGGTGGCCTTTACTTCAAATACTCCTTCGCCGATTTCCAGGATAGAGATGTCGTAGGTACCACCACCCAGATCGAATACCGCTATCTTCTCGTCCTTTTTCTTGTCAAGACCGTAGGCCAGAGATGCCGCGGTGGGCTCATTGATGATGCGCAAAACATTCAACCCGGCAATCTTGCCGGCGTCTTTGGTGGCCTGCCGCTGGCTGTCATTGAAATAGGCCGGCACCGTGATAACCGCCTCGGTCACCTTTTCGCCCAGATAATCTTCGGCCGATTGCTTCATCTTCATCAAAACGTAGGCTGATATTTCAGTCGGGCTGTAATCTCGTCCTCGGACCTTTATATGAGCATCATCGTTTGCCGCCTTGACGATCTTGTAGGGCAGGATCTTCAAATCTTTTTGAACTACATCTGCATTGTACTTGCGACCGATCAGGCGTTTTACGGCAAAGATGGTATTTTCCGGATTGGTGATTGCCTGCCGTTTTGCAACCTGACCCACCAGGCGTTCCCCGCTTTCGGTAAAAGCAACCATGGAAGGAGTGGTACGCCCTCCTTCGGAATTCGGCAACACTTTAGCTTCCTTGCCTTCCATGATAGCAACCACCGAATTGGTAGTTCCAAGATCAATGCCTATTACTTTACTCATATGGATTGCCTCCTTTGATCGTAAGATATCTAAAAACTAAATCTTCAATATCAATTTTTCCATAGCAGCTCTGTATTTCCCCGGTAAAACGGAACAGAGCGTTTTACAGGTAGTTAATACTCTCTAAGAGGGAGCCTTGGATACCACGACCATAGCGGGTCGGAGCAGCCGATCGTTCAGTTTGAATCCTTTCTGCAGCTCCTGAATTACTTTGTTGTCGACTTCCCCTTCGACCTCTTGCTGCATCACGGCCTCATGAATATTTGGGTCGAAATCGCTGCCTTTTGATTCAAACGGTTTGCAGCCAAACTTGGCTAACGTATCCAGAAAACCTTTGTTGATCATGCGCATGCCTTCTAAAAGGCTTTCAAAGTCTGCCCCACCTTCTGCATGCTGAATTGCGCGTTCCAAATTATCAGCCACGGATAACAGTTCCCGAAGCAGACTCTCGTTGGCAAAGCAAATGCCTTCTATTTTTTCGCGCTCCAAACGCTTGCGTGTATTTTCCATTTCCGCTGCAAGGCGCAAAGTGCGATCCTGAAGCTGCTTGATTTCAACTTCCTTTTGGCTCAAAAGCTCTTCACACTCCTGAATGGATGCATCGGATTCCGCCGAATCGCCCTCTTTTTCGATTTCTTCTCCTTCTAAATTCAATTTAACTTCTTCCTTCTCCTTCTGTTCATTTACCATCGATACAAAACCTCCCTCCGAGTGGTCTGAAATACCTTGAACTAACAATAAGGTTTTCGGTCGGCTTTGCCACTCGGGTCACGTGCGAAACGATCAATCCTCGACGGGATCTTCTAGAAGTTCACTCAATAAGTCGGCGGTGAATTCCACCACCGGAATGATCCGAGAGTAATCCATCCGCAACGGTCCGATAACCCCGAGCACTCCCAATAAGGTGTCTCCCCTGCGATACGGCGATGATATCAGGCCTATTTCACTTAGATCCGCGAGGTCACTTTCCGGACCCAGGATAATCTGCACGCCGCTGGAAGCGGTAAGAGTCATGTCCAGCAGCCTGATTATTCTGGACTTGTCTTCGAAGGCTTCCAATATTCGGCGCAACCGATCTACGTCGGTGAACTCGGGATTCTTCAGCAGGTTGATCTGACCCTCGATATAAATGTCGGCGTCGCCAAGGCTGTACTGGAATATCCGTTGGGTCATTTCGAGTGCCCGGGAATAGAGCTGATCAAAGAGCACTTTCTCCTTGCGCATCTCTTCCAGAATGCGCTCTTTGACTTCACCGAGCGGTATATCCTCAAGCAGTTCATTTAGATATCTGCTGTATTTGTCCAATTCATCCTGGGAAATGTCTTCTTCCCAGTCGATCGAAGTGTGATGGACCAAACCCGATTTCGAGATAAGAATCATCAGAATCTGGCGCGCCCTTATCCGAATGAATTCAATGTGCTTAAACCTGGTCACCGTCAGTTTGGGCCACAACACCACACCAGCCTGCTGGCAGAACCTCGATAGGATGCGTGAGGTTCTACGCAACAGGTCTTTGAAATCGGTTGTGGTTTCCTGAAAGGCCCTGCGTATCATGGCCCGTTCCTGGCCTTGCAGCTTCTTGAACTGAATGATTGAATCGAGGTAGAAGCGCAGGCCCTTTTCGGTGGGAACGCGGCCCGCGGAGGTATGAGGCTGTTGCAGCAATCCCATTTCCTCGAGATCGGCCATTACGTTGCGGATGGTGGCAGAGCTGACCTTAAGACCGTAACGCTTGGCGATGGTTCTTGAGCCAACCGGCTCTCCAGTCTTAATGTAGTCCGTTACCACAGCTCCCAGGACTTCTTCATCTCGAGAAGTGAGCTCAATCACGGGAAATCTCCTTGGGTCTTATTAGCACTCATGCGCCTCGAGTGCTAGCGTAACTTAGCTCCGGCCACCCACTTTGTCAAGTCATCTTGGATCGATTACCCTCGTTACTCGGAAAAAAGCTACTTATCCGCCACCATGTCGAAGTCTTCAAAGAACTTGATGAAATCCTGTGAGAGCCGAAACCCGGCCATGCGTATTCCACCTTCGGATTGATTATGGAAAGTCAGTGTCAGCCGGTGCTGATCGTTTGGATCCTTTTCCACCCGACCGATCTCCCCGAGTTGTTGAGTTAAAGCATTGATGTCGGCATTGCGCTTCAAATGAATCCACATCTTTTTCATCGTTTCTTTCCTCCCTGCAGATAAATTTGTCCGTTCGCAAGATTACGTTCTTATTTTAGGAATATAAGACGAGAGAGCCTCAGGCAATGAGATCGATTTTGCTTAGCATGAACCCGGACAAAGAACAAGAGCTACATTGCCTTGTCCCAATGCGCCTCTTTTCGCTTGTGCAAATGGAGGCACAGCTCAAATTTCGATGCAGCTCATTTCATGAGCCTGCAGCCCAGAGGCCCCAGTCTTCTGATAAATGGCTCGATCATTGATGAAATGAAATAGGTGGCGAGAAAGAGGAAGGCGGCGGCGAAGACGAATCCGCTTGCTGCGATTAAGTAGAATGCCTGCACATAGGGGTGGCCGTTCCAAACCGGCGGCGGAAAATTGGCGATCAATGCAGCAGGGGCGCATGCAACGAGGGATATTGCAATCACTTTTAGAGAATCCGTTCCGAGCTGTGCGAAGGTTGCTCTGCCGAATCGGTGACGCCACCAGAAAGTCAGTGCGGAAGTATAAAGGGCGATAGATGCGGCGCTGGCTGCCGCTACACCAACGGCTTCAAATTGTTGGGTCATAAAATGGAATAGCGGGATGGAAACGAACAAAACAAGAGTCCCCAAAATCGCAGGTGTTAGAGTATCCTGGCGGGCATAGAAGCCGCGCCCCAGGACTTGCTGAACTCCCCAGCAAAAGACGACCGGCAAAAGAATTTGCAACAGCAGAGCGGTTTGCCGGGTGTCTGCCGGGCCAAAGTGTCCCTGCTGGAAAATCAAGGTGATGGTGGGCTTTGCCACGATCATCATCCACAGCGAGAGGGGAATGAGCAGAGTGATCACCCCTCGCAGGGCTGTATTCAATGTTTTGTAAAACTGCGCATAATCCTTTTTAGCGAAGAGCTCGGCCAAAAACGGAAAGGAGGCGACGCCCGCGGCCTGCGCGACTACCCCAACAGGAACCAGCATAATGCGGCGCGCGTAGCTCAACCAGCTTATCGCTCCAACCCCTGCCAAAGATCCGAACACTCTTACCAGCTGTTCGTCAAGAACCACGATGGACTGGCCCAGCATCAGTGGCAGGGCAAGCAGAACAAACTTCTTCAGGCCCGGATGATAAAGCCTGAAATGAATTTTAAACCGCTCGCATTGACGGGCAGCGATGTAGGGAAGCAACAAATTTCCAATGAATGCGCCCGCCAGGACACCCCAGCAGAAGCCGACTATGCCCCTGTGCCGCAGCAGGATGCCGCCGGTTATAATCAACAAATTATAAATGAGAGGCGTAAGGGCGGGCACGGTGAATTGTTTCTTGAGATAAAGAATGGCGGATAGACAGGAGCCGAGCAAGAAACAGATCTGCGCGGGCAGAATTATGCGCAGAAAAAATGCCAGTCGCGCCAGGGCCTGCTCCTCCAGCCCCGGAGCGGCAATATGAGCCAGCTGGGGGGCCGCCACCATAGCGATTGTCGTAAGCAAAATGATGATCAGCGCAACCCAGGTGAAGACAGCGGAAAAGAACCTCCAGCCCTCCTCCTCGTCCTGGTCGAAATAAGCGGCCAAGAGAGGGATTAAAGTGATGGAAAAATAGGCGCCGGCCAAAAGGTAGTTGATGAAATCGGGTATGACGAAGGCCGCAAAGTACAGATCCGACTCTTTGCCGGCGCCAAACAGGTAGGAAATGGTTTTGTCGCGGATCAACCCCATGAAACGGGAGATGAGTATGCTGGCTCCCATAATGAGGGCCGCCCATCCCATTTGCTGCTGCCGGTTCCAGAATGCCATATTGTGATTCGGTCTCTCTATCGTCCGTTGCGGACTGGTTTATGCCCCGTCGGTTGCAAGTCCAGGGTCGGTCTACTGACGAATGAAATGTCCGGTTTTTGCCCTTGCTAAGGAAAACAAAGTTTGTTACATAGTCTGCGTCCAAATAACTGCGCCCATAGCTCAGCTGGATAGAGTGCCGGACTACGAATCCGTAGGTCGTAGGTTCGAATCCTACTGGGCGCACCAAGTAAATTCAAGGAGTTAGCCGGAATCGTCTAGCTCCTTTTTTCGTTTTTGAGGTCTTACCAAGATCTTGCCAAAAAAAC
>JAVEVM010000072.1:0-8751 GCA_034005055.1 Desulforhabdus sp.
CGGGCAGCAGTAGGGGACATGTCGGAGGCGGTGATACGAAGACGCGGTTATAAGATAACTCGCGGACTCGGGGAAAGGGGACACGGCGATGCTCCAGCTGACGGGCTGGTTGTGGGGCCTCTCCGATGACGACAAATTCCTCTCCTTCTTGCTTGTCACAGACCCTAAAGAACGGGTGAACCTGATTGTTCTTATCATCCCCGTATGCTTTAAGCGGGTATCCAGGAATGACATGGCTACCAGTCTGCACGGGTTCGGCGAGTGTGTTCTTGAACAAAGGCCAAACGGTTTACACCAGGAGCTTATCCGAGAATACGCTCTTCATGTAGGGCAGCCCTTTGGGGCTGCCAGTCTAAGCAGGGCTAAAGCCCGGCGCTGCATGTTGTCGGGCAGTCTTCCTGTACCGCGCGGTAGAAATGATAGCCTGGTTCGAAAGATACCGGGTGCTGGATGCCCAATAAGGAATAGGTGGCTTTGCACACAAGTGACGGTGTCGGATCGGGACCTGGTATCTGCAATCGGTTACAAACCGGCAGGGTTTTTTCCGCTAGGTCTCTTTACCCGAAATGAGCTGCAGAACCTCGGGCAGCAGGGTTCGGGTCGTGCTGATGGCTTCGCCGCCATAGATAGTCTCTTCTCCCGACCAGGTGCCAAAATAGCCGCCGGCCTCTCGCAGTATTACCGGAAACGGAGCACAGTCCCATGCATTCATTTCCGGGTCGAGCATTAGCTCCACCCGCCCCGTCGCGACCAGGGCATGTCCGTAGGCATCCGACCAGCCGACTCGGCAGTAAGTAGCCCCCAGAATCCGTTCCCATGCCGCCCTCCGACCGCGCTTTGCAAAATTCCCGGCATCGGTGAAGGATACAAAACTATGCTGTAACCGCTCGGTTTGCAGAACTCTTACCCGGCGCCCATTGCAGTAGCAGCCCAAGCCGGTTGCGGCGTAGATCATCTCGTCGAGAGCGGGAAAATAGGCCACTCCGACCTCGATACTTCCTTCCACTTCGAGACCCATCAGCACGCCGTACAAAGGCACGCCACGGATGAACGACTTGGTTCCGTCAATGGGGTCAACGAGCCAGCGCTTTGTCTTCTTTTGGCCCCCGGTATCGCCATATTCTTCTCCCACAACGGCATGCTGCGGGTATTTCGATTCGATCCTTCGACGAATGAGCTCTTCAGCCTTGCGGTCGGCCACCGTTACGGGGGTGTCATCTTCTTTGAAGTCAACCCGGACTTCATTGCGAAAGTACCCCAGAGTGAGCCGTCCCGCCTGATACGCCGTATCGACGGCAAAATCGAGATAATCTTGAAATATATTCCTCATCATCTCCTTCTCGGATATCAAAAAGTTTTGTAGATCTTTGAAGCATGTAATGTGTATTATGGAGTTGGACTCACGTCAAGTGTTTGACACAACTCACTGATATACTGTGAGAAACAAAAATGGCAGGCTCATTGGGGAGGCGATGAAGTTTAAGCGCGCTTAGTGCAAGCCGCTGCAGTGAGGTAGATGGTGGTGGAAAAAGAAAGCTACAATTCTTTGGAGCAAATGGCAAAAGAGCTTGAAGAATTGCGTGAGGCCAACGCGGAATTGGAGATACTCAACAAAGCCGCGCTTCATATCGAGCAAAAGCTTGAGGAAAGCGAGGAACAATACCGTTCGGTTACTGAGACTTCCATCGACGCCATCATAACAGTCGATTCTTCCGGCAGGATTCAGACCTGGAACAGGGGGGCCGCCCAGATATTCGGCCACGGGACTGAAATCATCGGTCAGCCGGTCAGCACAATCATACCCGAGCACCTGAGGGCCGCTCACGCGGAGGGGTTCGAGCGGTTCATCAGAACCGGCGAGAAGAAAATCATTGACAAGCGGGTCGAATTAGAAGGACTGAGAAGAAATAGAGATGTTTTTCCCATCGAGCTTTCGCTGTCGACCTGGAAGAGCTACCGCGGCAGATTTTTTGGCGCCATAATCAGGGATATCACAGAGCGAAAACGGTTGGAGCGCGTGCGCGAAGATGCGGAACGGATTCTGCGACACGACCTCAAATCGCCGCTTATCGGGATCGCAGGTGTTGCGGGGCTGCTGCTCAAGTCCGCAAACTTGGACGAAAAGCAGCGCAAGTCCATTCAGATGATCCACCAACTGGGCGAACAGATGTATTGCTCCATCAGTCGTTCGATGAATCTTTTCAAGATGGAGCAGGGCACTTACAGTCTGAGGCCCGCTCAGGTCAATCTCTTTAGGATCTTCGAACGGCTGGGGCTTGTGGCCGAAGTCCTCGCCCGAAGAAAATCGGTCAGAATTTCTTTCCTCCAGTTCGACCGGCCGATAGATCCGGAGAAGATGCCGGAAATGGAATACGCTGTCTCCGGAGAAGAGAACTTGCTGGAGATCGCATTTGTAAATCTTGTCAAGAACGCCATCGAGGCATCGCCTGTGAACGCCGAGGTAAAAATCAACCTGCAAACCGATTCCGATTATCACATCATTGATTTTTATAATCAGGGCATGATTCCCCGGGAGATCCAGAGCCGATTTTTCGAGCCTTATGTGACCAGCGGCAAAGAGGACGGGACCGGGCTCGGCACGCACAGCGCACAATTAGTTATAAATACGCACGGGGGAGAGATTGCTTTCACCACTTCGGAAACGGAAGGCACACACGTGATCGTCAAACTGCCCAAAGTGACTTGACCCGAAACTGCACGTAACCGTAAAGGGTGTTGCTCCACAAGCTGTTTCTGCATTCTGGTCTTGCTTCCACCGGGCTTTATCTGAACGGGACGAAATTACCGCGGCTCCCAATGATATGCTTTTGCGGCAGTCTGGGTGCTGCCGGCATCAAATCACCAGCGGCTCCGGATCCAGGTGAACTGCAAAGCGCGCGGCCACTGCGCCTTGAATCCGAACAGCCAGCGCCCACAGTTGAGCCCCGGTTGCGGCTCCGTAATTGACCAGCACCAGAGAGTGCATGTCGGAAACGCCCGCATCGCCTTCGCGAATGCCCTTGAAACCGCAAGCCTCGATCAACCAGCCTGCCGAGATTTTACAGCGATCCTCATCGTATGGATAAACGGGTAGCTCGGGGTGGTCTTTCTTCAGAGCCCTCGCGTGCTCAATCGATGTCAGTGGATTCTTGAAGAAACTGCCGGCATTGCCGATCAAAGACGGGTCCGGGAGCTTGCGCCGTCTGAGCCGCTCGACTGCCTGACCGACCTGCATTGGGGTGGGCGAGCCGATCCTCATGGAGGCAAGCTCGTGGCGCACGCCGGCGTAGTCGAGCCGCAAGCCAGGCTGCTTGCGCAGCCGAAATTCAACAGCCGTCACAACATAGCGCTCTCGTTTCCGTTTGAAAACCGAATCGCGGTAGGCAAAAGCACATGTTTGATTATCCAATCTAACCAAATCTTGTTTAAATCGATCCCAGGCTTCCACAGTGGCGACAAACTCGCCAATTTCCACGCCATACGCCCCGATGTTCTGGATGGGAGCGGCACCTACGGCTCCGGGAATCAGAATCAAATTCTCCAGGCCGCTGAGCCCCTGCTCCAACGACCAGCGCACAAAACCGTCCCACTCTTCGCCTGCGGCTACGCGCACCAGTGCATATTGCGAGTCGCTTGCCAAAATATCGATCCCGCTGGTGGATAAATGGATGATCAACCCCTCGAAATCGCGGGTGAAGAGGACGTTGCTTCCGCCCCCGAGCACCAGTACCGGGAGGTCCTGAGCCTGTGGCATGGCGAACAGTTCCGGCAGCGCTGCACTGTCCCAAACATCAGCCAACAAAGCGGCGCGCGCCGGTACGCGGAAGGTGGTGTGGCGGTCCAGCAGCACATCCCGGCTGATCGTCCAAGCTTTTTCTTGACGAATTGGAGTGGCCTTACAGACAGACAAAGTCACTTTTCTCTACCTGGTTTGATGCTTGAGCGGATTATTTGGAGGCATCGTTAACCGATGGGAAGAATCGACTCACCGTTTCTCTTACCTCCCGCAGCCAAGCTTTGCGCTGATCTTCCGAGCTGGTCACGATCACACCGAACATTCGGCGATGAAATCGGCTCACGCCGCATAAATCGAAGATGCAGTTTTTCCACAACACTTCCAGAGGATCTCCGAACACTTTCTTTTCTCTTTCAGACGGCGTATTGGATGTATTGAATACCAGAGCCGTTTTGCCCTTCAACAAGCCGTTGGGTATCCCTTCTCCACTGTCGCCTTCCAGAAATTCATAGGCTACGCCCGGGCGAATGATTCGATCAACCCAGCCTTTGAGTATGGCAGGCGGCTGCCCCCACCAGTTGGGGTGAATTATGACGATTCCATCGGAGTGAGTGATTTCCTCGCAAAGGACTTCTATCTCTTTCGGCAGTACCGCATCCTTTGGGATTTCGTCAGCCTCTAGAATCGGGTTAAACCGTTCTTCGTACAAATCATGGTAGTATATGGTGTACTGGTTCACGCTAAGTGCGTCAACCGCCGATTCCGCCAGTGCGTGATTGAAACTGAATTTGCTTGGATGTGCAACAATTACCGAAACTTTCATGATTATTCCCGGAAGTAATGTTCGATGTATAAGTACACGGTAGCCGACCTGTATCACTTGTGCGCATTAAGCTCCCACCGACAACAGAAACCGCCCCCTGCTGTTGAATAGTTCTTGAACAATGATGCAGAAGAACATTAAATCATTTACGGCGCAAGCTTTAAGTCATTGTCGGCTCCAGATGAGAGCTCACGATCGTTGCAAGGAAAGGTTAGTCGTTACGGCAGTTTTCCGGCGGAGATCAAAAAAGGTAAATCGATATACCTTTCCTGATCAGGGCAGACAGCTGCTGGTCCTCATGGCTTTGTCTTTGCAAAAAAGTAGGCGATTGATAGAGAGTTACGGTCGGATTCGTGCCGACCATAGATAAAGATGGAGATCATAAACGTGGATGCCTTGGAAGACCTTTCAACGGCCGTCATTGAAGCTTTGCGGGAGCTCTCCGATAATCGGCAGCCCCTCAGTTCTGCGTCCCTCAGCAAGGCACTTAGCAGCCGAGCCGAGATTATGCAACTCGTTGCGCAGCCGCAGCAGCAGCAAGTCCAAGCTCAGCTGTCATCGGATGAAACCCTTCTGGCAGAAGAAGTCGAAGAGCTCCGCTCGATGCTTCGCAACGCACAAAACGAAAGGCACAAGCAATTACGCGAATTGGAGCAGTACGAGGAAGAGCACGCCAAAACGCAGGAATTCGTGAGACGATCGTTGCTCACGATGGTAACCCTCTTGGGACCTCAGGAAGGAAGCGCAATGGCGTCGGCCCTGGAGGATTTCAAGCGGAAGCTGCGCGGAGACATCCATATCGAATCCTTGGGGGAATCCCTGCAAAGCTTGAGACATCTTGTCATGCAGGAAAGCACGGCCAAAGCCGGCGCGCCGCCTGCACAGACCAGCCGCTGGAGCAGGTGGTTCGGCCGCAGCGAATCCGGGAAGCAACCGGATGAGGCTGCGGGGGAGTATTTCCCACAGCTTCGGGATGTTTATTTGGAGATACTGAAAGCTTTGCCTCGGGAGAGCGATGATGCTTATACGGAGCGATCATCCATTCTACAAAGACGCGTCCTGGAAAGCAAAGACATGTCTGAGCTGCTTTCAATGAATCAGGAGATCATTGCCTTTATTCGGGATTACGCAAAAAGCGTGGGCGACGAGCGCTCGCTGGTTACCTCTTTTATCACCGACATCGGTGCAAACCTGATGCAAATCGAGCAACATTTCGTTTCCTCCCTCTCACTCGATACGCAGGCACTGCAGTCGAACAACAGATTCAATGCCCTGCTTGACGGAGAGATGGAGCAAATCAAAAACAGTGCCAGAATCAGCAAAACCCTGGCGGAGCTCAAGGGGGTGGTGAGCGCTCGTCTGGAGGCGATCAGACAGGCTCTTGAACAGAAGCGCGCCGATGACCAACGGCATTGGGAAGAGGCGAGGCGGGAGAAAGAATTATTGGAGCAGAGCCTGCACAGTGTCAAACAGGAAATTGAGCTGGTGCAGACAAGAACCAAAGCTCTGGAGCTGGAGACACTTCTCGACCCGCTTACCGGCATTCATAACCGCCGAGCCTATGAGAAGCGTCTCGGAGAAGAGATGCAGCGCTTCCGCCGCTATGGGCAGATTTTTTCTCTGCTGATACTGGATATCGATCATTTTAAGAACATCAACGATCAGCATGGGCACGTAGTCGGGGATCGGTGCCTTAAGGAGATGGTCGCCCGGATCGGCCCCATTCTTCGTGAATGCGACTTTCTAGCTCGATACGGCGGCGAGGAATTTGTCGTCTTGCTGCCGGGAATAGATAGCTCGCACGCTTTCCAGGTGGGAGAAAAATTGCGCCTCACCATAGAGCGGACTCGTTTTCAGTACCGGGGGAAAGACATTCCGTTCACCATCAGCATCGGAGTCTCAGCCGTGCAAGAATCCGATGGGGATGCAGAGACCCTCTTTCAAAGAGTCGATAAAGCCGTGTATGAAGCAAAACGAATCGGTCGCAATCGAACGGTGACGTTCTGATTATTTACGGAATCGGATATTCTGCCGTTCATGTGCCCTGCGCCAAGATTGTTTTGTAGTGCAGGCTTCAGGGCTTTTCGCAACGACGAAATCTATCTGCATGAGATCCAGTCAATTCCAAAACCTTGGCGACGCTCAGCACCTCTTATGAAATTAGGTTATCGACGCGTTGTGTCTTTTTGCATTCACAATAACGGCCTTCATTCCGTCGGGCAGATAACTTTGGAAGGTTTTACAGTCGGATTGAAAAGCTGTCTCGCCGGTGAAAGTCTGCTTGCGGGCCGCAATGGGTCAGTGCCCAATAGGTCTTTTCGCCGCTAATTTGTTTGAGAACGGCGCTGATGCCGATCGCAAGGGTCTGGTCCGCTCGGACGATGCTCCCCAAATCGACTTCCAGTTCAAGCCTCAGACAATCCGGATCGCTGCGAACTTTGACCGGGAGTGAAGCAAAGGCCGTTTCTTCCGTCATCCCTTCTCGATAGGCCAAGAACCGATAGACATTCCAATGACCGGCGGGAGACAGGTTGAATTCCCAGTACCGCGGAGAGCTTTCAACGGCCAAAAAGAGCTCAAAGCATGTGTGCTTCCATAGTCCATTTTTCCGGACCGGCTCGTCCGAAAAAGTGGAAAGTACTATGTCTCTGAGATCTCCCGAAAGCACATAGCTGATCCTCAATAGCTTAGAGCACCTGGTGAGACAGCCAGCGATTTGAATCCGGGGCAGAGCTGCGGCTGAAAGGAATGGCAGCAGAGAAAAATGTCGCTCGCTCATTGGATCTCTCGAATCAGCTTGCGAATGGCCGCTTCCTGCAATTCAATGCTCTCGGTGAGCTTGAATTGGACCAGCGCTCTGAAAAGATTGTGCTCTTGCCACCTCACCTTGAAATAGACATTTCCTTCCAGGTAGTCGGTAAAAAACCTTAAGCCCAGCTCGAAAGCGATCAGGCGGATCGCATCGAAAAAGTATTCGTAATCATTTTCAGCAAGAAAATCCTTTGCAACTGACAGGTAACCTTGAAGAATGGCGCGGCAAAGGTCGAGCTCGAAGCGGACCTCTTCCCACCGTGCGATTTCTTCACCAATAGGATTGCAGCCGGAGCGCAGCATGTCTCCGATATCATAATGAAGCAAACCGGGCTGGACCGTGTCGAGATCGACAACGCTCACGGCAAGCCTTGTTACGTTGTCGATCATGACATTGTTGACCTTCGGATCGCCGTGAATGGGACGAAGCTTCAGTTTTCCCGATGTCCTGGCATCTTCGAGGACGCCGGTCCAACTTCGGCATTTGACGATAAAGTTAACGGCATAATCAACTTCGGATGATCGAAGCGGAGGGTTGTTTGCCGCAACTTCATCGTAATGGCGAAGATAGAGGGGCGTGATGTGGAAGCCTGGCAGAGTGTCGGCCAGCCGCTCAGAAGGCAGGTCGCTGATAAGACTGTGGAATGCGCCCAGAGCATAGCCGATTTCCTCTGCATGTCCAACATCCTGGATGGCATCAAACGAGCGGGCGGCCTGTATAAAAGTGACAGCGCGCCAAACCGCTCCATTAGAATCAGTAAAATAGCTGCGGCCCTCTTCGGTCAACAGGACGCGCGGTGTTTCAAAACGGCGGCGGGTCCCCACGGGATTTTGCTCCAAGCGGTTGAGGATGTGGTCGGTCACAGTGAGCATGTTTGACATGACAAGCTGCGGCTGGCGAAAAACCCGGGTATTGATGCGCTGGAGGATGAAGTGCTTGTGCGCGGAGCACTCCAGGGTGACCAGATAGGTGTCGTTAACATTGCCGTTGCCATATTCCTGGACATCTTCTACTTTCCCCTCTGATTTAAAAAGCTCGGCAACAGCGAACAGACTGCTCAAGGCGTTCTCTCCCTTGTTTTATTTCTCAAATAACAAATATTCGTTTTTCGTCGATCGTGAGAATGCGTCAAATCCTCTGTCAAATCAACATAACAATGGGTTCTTCAACTTCCCGGGTATTGACTCGTACCGATTCTACTCCCGTGGCTGGTGAAAACAAAGAGCGGGTTTCATCCTTGGCACTTCTTGTGCACCGAACCATTTGTCCGCGGCTGAACAAACCGCAGCGCATGCAAGAAAAAAGCTCCACGTACATCATTGTCGGCTGGATCTGAATTGGATGCCAAGGAAGCTGATCCGGCTGTAGATCGGAAGAGCG
>JAVEVM010000073.1:0-8736 GCA_034005055.1 Desulforhabdus sp.
CGGCTCCATTCGCCATACGGCTTGTTGCGATCCTCCGGGTGATAGGGAGCTATGCGCTTGCGGAAGCGACCGATGAAGAGGATCTCGGGAAGCATGCCGGCATGGGCCATCACTTCTGCCAGATCGTCCGGGTCTTCGCCGAAAAACTTTCCCGTTTCGGGACACGGTGTGACGTCCCAGCGGATGGCAGACTGTCCGAGCCGGTCTGCGAGGTGCCAGAACTCCTGCATCGCAACGCGGTTGGCACTGTGCCCGGATGCAACCAGAACACCCGGCAGCTCGGCTGCCAGATTGATCAAGGTCCATTGTATTTTTTGATTACCCAACAGAAACTTGCCCACCGGTGTGGTCAAGGTGCCCATGCCCACCAGAGACGTGGCGGAGCTCTCGCCGCCCGTATTCGAATAGACCTGGGTGTCGGTGATAGTGATAAAATGGAGCACGTTCGCATAGCGTTGCGAAATCATGAATGCCTGCTGCCTCAAAGCGTTTAACCAGGCGGGCAAGCCAATCACGGCTCCTCCGTCGCCGCCCTGGCTCACTACGTAGCGTCGGCCTTTGCTCAAATAGCCCATGCGCACCGCATGGTCCTGAGCCATGGTGACGGCTTCGCCGAATGCGAACCCGCCACCGAAAACCGTGCGGCCGCCCGGGACTTTTTGACTTACTTCATTGACCTTATTGAGAGTCTCGCTCATGCAGCCGGTTTCGCAGGTGAAATAAACTTGCGGGATTTCTTTTCGGGCCAGGCTCATGGCCATGGCCATATAAACGGGGATGGCCAGAACCTGTGCCTCTGCACAGCTGGGGCAAGCCGTATGGCCGCTGGCAAAAGCCAGGTTGCGGTAGCGGGCGTGCAGCAACGCATGATTTCGAGGAATATCGCGCAACAATTCTCGAGCAAAACTCGATTCGGCATCCATCAGCTCAGGGTTCGATATGAAGATTTCGGTAAGCTCCGACCCGAGTTCATTCAGCAACGGGTTCCTGCTGAAAGGCAGGGCTTGCCGAATATGGGGGGAAAGAATCTGGGCCTGCCTCCCGGTTTGCTCCATAACCAGTTGATGCAGCTCTGCAGGAATGCGGTCGGCAAACGGTGCCAGGATCAGATCGATCTTTTTGTCTCGCCACAAATCTGTCAGCGACTGATCGGTTATTGCAGGACGGCCCAGTTGATAAAAAAGCTTGCCCGCATCATTGGCCGGAAAAGTAATGCCGCCGTTGCCGCAATCGACCGCGGTCAGATCGAGTCCAAGCTTCATGGCCGCTCGAGCCATTTGCTGCTCGACCGTGCCGCTCGCGGTTTGCAGCACCAATGCGACGCGCTGCAATGTCCGAATGAGGAGACTTTGAGGCTGAGCGTTATCGGCTCCAATGGAGGTTACCAGCAGCGGCTTTCTGTCGGAAAAGGCCGGGTGTGAGGATGCATCCAGTTGAAATTGCTCTGCTATCGGCAGCGTAAAGGCAATGTCTGAACTTAAAGGCTTGCCGGCTAGTCGCCTCTGAACCGAGTAAGGGAACCTGGCTTGTTCACCATTCGCGCAGGACTTAAGCCTTTTCAGGTAGTTTTCTGCCGCCTCGCCGTGAAAATAGAAAGCGGGTCCTCCTTCATTCACTCCTGTTCTCCGGCCGGCGAGCTCGACCAGTTCATCCTTGGGAGTGGCGGTAAGGAAAGAGCACCTCTGTTGACACAAACCGCAGTTGGTGCAAAAATCTTCACTGGGGCCGAGAAGCCTCGCTCCTTTTTCCGTCACAATGGCGCGCATTTCGTTGCAAACGGTCGTACATCGCAAGCAGTGTGTGCAGAGCCTGTGATCGTAGATCACTTTCTGTGAAATATGCTTCGGTATCCGTTCGGTGCTGTGTCTTTGCACAATCGAGGGGGCGCCGAGTGTCAGGAAATCGCCGTAATCATCGAAGCGCGAGGCATCCTCAAGTCTTTCCGCCAACAGATGAGCGGCCAAGGTGGCCAACGCCCAATAAGCCTCGTCGTCTTTTCCGGCCAATTCAAGCAAATGCCAGTTCCCACCGTTCTCTTCTAACGCAGTCATGACAGGAATAGGCATCGCGGAGGAATGGCGATGCGTCAGTGCGAGCGCATGATAACGGGCTTTGCCGTACTCGCGCTGCAGCACCTGCAGAAGGGACGCCGGCCATTCTCGTGCTCGGCACTGATGCTCATATTGCGCACCTAAAAGTGCCAGCGAAAACCCCCAACCGATCGGCTCAAATCCGACAATCCGATAGCTCTCGCCGTTCATCTGGACAAAATGAGCCCCTGAATCCCGATCCTCAAGAATGCTCCAGAGAAGCTGATCGGGAGCCTCCGTCAAGGGCGGTTTCTGTAAAATGGTGTTGACGAATTCATCGATCCAGGTTGGCGCGGATGACTTCATGTCAAAGTCCTTTTATCCAATGTGAAAAAGATCAATTTCATGCTCACCTAAATGGGCTTGGATCTCAGGTGGTGCTGATTTTTGAGGGCCGCTCTCCGGAGACGAATCCGTGCGGGCCTTGTGGCAATAAGATTCTGGTTCAGCTGGACTGTAAAACCGTCGAAAGGGGGCCAGAATGCTGATAATGGTGCTGTCAGGATGATCGCGCGATGCAATCTGCAAAAATTCGAGGGTTCAAACTTGCCGAGGGTATTCGGTGTCATTCCCCTCGTTGCCGGTATCTACAAGAAAAAACAAAGTATAAAATGGAGTCAAGAAAATAAATTTCACAAGGTAAAGAAATTCCGCCGCACTCAACTCCCTTACCGGGTGGATGGATCAATCCTTCGCAAGCTTCTTTTCAAGGACTTCCTTGACTACGACTGCATTGTTGTGCTCCGAATCTTTGGCGGCAAAAACCAGGGTAATGTTTCCTCGCTTCGCTTTTTGAGCGAGATCCTCGAGGATCTGCTCTTTTGCTGCAGCCCGCAATTCAAGTTTGTACCTTTGCTTGAATTCTTTCCACCGTTTGGGGTCGTGCCCGAACCATTTGCGTAGCTCTTCACTCGGAGCCAGATCTTTCAGCCAATCGCTGAGTCGGGCATCATCCCTGGCAATTCCTCTCGGCCACAGCCGATCGACCAGATATCGACCGCCGTCGTCCTCGCCTGGCGCTTCATAAGCTCTTTTCAATTTGATCATTTTTTATTCTCAACCGTATACGTTGGCTAATTGGCTTTATGCTAAACATCGACGAGAGCTGCTGCAAATGGCGCAGGGCTAAAATTGAAGGTCCCACGTAACATGATTTCTGTTGTTTCGTCACATAACCGTAACATCCCATCGCTACATTCCGCCGTGAATGGTGCATCGAGGGAATTGGTCGTGGGACTGAGAACAAAAGAGCGTATCCTATTACAGAGGAGGATCTATTTTATGAAATCGAAATGCATGATTGTAGCAGCCGTACTTTTTTCAATTCTGCTTACGAGCCCGGCTTGGGCCGGAAGCATCAACATCAACGGATCGACCACCGTACTGCCTATTGCTCAAAAGGTTTCTGAAGCATTTATGAAGGAGCATTCCGATGTGAGTATTTCCGTCTCCGGAGGAGGTTCCGGCAATGGAATAAAGGCCTTGATAGACGGTACGACAGATGTTGCGGACAGCTCCCGTTTTATCAAGGACAAAGAAGTCAAGGCGGCGGTGGAAAAAGGCGAGTATCCGGTTCCTTTCGCGGTAGCCTACGACTGCATTGTCCCCGTAGTGCATCCCGAGAATCCGGTCAATGACATCGCGCTGGAGCAATTGAAGGACATCTACATGGGCAAAATCAGAAACTGGAAAGAGCTGGGCGGGCCGGATCTGGAAATTGTGGTGGCTTCCCGGGACACTTCTTCCGGGACCTACGAGGTATGGGAAGAAAAGGTCATGAACAAGGAAAGAGTCTACCCCGGTGCTCTGCTGCAAGCCTCCAACGGTGCAGTAGCCCAGGCGGTCGCGAAAAACAAGCACGCAATCGGTTACGTTGGCTTCGGCTACATCAACCAAGACCTGAAAGGCCTTACGGTAAACGGAGTAATCGGCAACGAAGAAACCACCCTCAGTGGCAACTACCCGATCTCCCGGGCACTTTTCATGTTTACCCGGGGCTGGCCGGAAGGCGATGTGCTCAATTTTATCAATTATGTGCTCAATCCGCAGAAGGGCCAGAAATATGTCAGAGAGGCGGGTTTTGTACCTCTTTACTAAAGGCTGCCGGAGCACTATCGGTTCAGATGCGTTTGCATCGTAAGGAAGGAAGCGCTTTCCCATTCGCACATGGTCCTATCCGCCAATACGCGGTTAGGGCCTGAGTGCTTTATGCTTTTTCAATTGGCCTCTGGATCGAAAGGGAAAAAAGTAGGTGAGATAGAGATGATTCTAGACAGGCAAAGAAAAGAGAAAGCCATACGCTTTGTCTTTTTTCTATCGGCGTCCGTTTCAATCCTAGTGCTGTCGCTGATCGTTGTCTTTCTTTTCATGGAAGGGCTGCCGATCTTCGGGAAGCTGTCGGTGACCCGGTTTCTGTTCGGGCATGACTGGTACCCGACCTCAGATCCTCCCGATTTCGGGATCTTTCCGCTCTTGGCGGCATCCGTCGCCGTGACGGCCTCATCCGCTGTGGTGGCCATTCCTTTAGGCGTAATGACGGCCTTGTATCTGGCCGAAATAGCTTCGCCCACAGTGAGACAGATCGTCAAACCGATTGTGGAACTGCTTGCGGCACTGCCGTCGGTGGTGATCGGGTTTTTCGGTATGGTCGTCGTTGCGCCTTTTCTGCAAAAGAGCTTTAATATTCCCACCGGCTTGAACCTCTTCAATGCTTCGCTCATGCTCGCCTTCATGTCGGTGCCCACCATAACCAGCATTTCTGAAGATGCCATCTACAGTGTTCCAGGAGAACTGAAAGAAGCTTCTCTTGCTTTGGGAGCAACCCACTGGGAAACCATACTCAGGGTGATAATACCCGCTTCGCTGTCGGGCTTGAGCACCGCAATCATATTGGGAATGTCGCGCGCCATTGGCGAGACCATGGTGGTTCTGATGGTTGCCGGTGGCGCCGCACTGGTGCCCTCCTCGCTGTTCGATCCGGTAAGGCCGATGCCGGCCAGCATTGCGGCTGAAATGGCCGAGGCGCCGTTCCGCAGTGATCACTACCACGCGCTTTTCGCCATCGGCGTGGTGCTTTTTCTTTTCACCCTGTTGTTCAACCTGATAGCGGATTATATAGCGCAAAAACACAAACAAGTGGGAGCGGCAACACTATGAACGAGAAGCGACCTAGCTCGGAAATCCTGCCGACGTCCACCTGTTTGACTCCCTCCGAGGTTTCAGCAACACCGTTCAAGCCGGACACCGGACGATCTCACGTGACTGGTCGGAATCATTCTGCCATCTTGTGGCGGCATTTGGTACAAAAGGGCATGTTCGGCCTGTTTCGCGTCGCAGTACTCATCAACGGCCTTGCCCTTATCATTGTCTTGGCATTCCTGCTGATAAACGGTGCAGGTGCAATCAACTGGACCTTCCTGACCGAAGCGCCGCGGGATTCGATGACAAAGGGCGGGATTCTTCCCTGCATTGTGGGTACCTTCCTGCTCAGCTTCGGTGCGATGCTGGTGGCTTTCCCCTGGGGGGCTGCTTCAGCCATCTATCTGCATGAGTATGCAAATCCCGGCCCTGCCGTTCGCATCATCCGGATGGGGATCAACAATCTTGCCGGAGTCCCGTCAGTGGTTTTCGGACTGTTCGGCTTGGCCTTTTTTGTGACCTGGCTCAAGCTTGGGGTGAGTATTTTAGCTGGGGTACTGACCTTGGGCGCCCTGGTTTTGCCGGTGATTATCGGAACTGCGGAAGAAGCCTTGCGTGCAGTGCCGGCGACTTATCGGGAGGCTTCGCTGGCGCTTGGCGCCAGCAAATGGCAGACCGTTTACAGGGTGGTCCTGCCTGCCGCTTTCCCCGGCATGCTGACCGGCTCCATCCTGGGGATCAGCCGGGCGGCTGGAGAAACCGCGGCGATCATGTTTACAGCCGCCGTCTTCTTCACTCCACGGATGCCTTCTTCCCTATTCGATCCGGTTATGGCTCTGCCGTATCACATCTATGTGCTTGCCACCGCCGGCACCGAAATTGAAGCCACCCGTCCGTTGCAGTATGGCACCGCACTGGTATTGATCGCGCTGGTTTTCGGCATGAACTTGATTGCGATCATCTACCGGGCGCGCCTGCAGCGCCGACGGTAGGAGCAGGGAGCATGGAGCAGGGAGCAGGGAGCAGGGAGCTTGGAGCATCGGTAGGTTGGGTTGAGAGGAGTGAAACCCAACTTGGCTGGTCGCCGGCAGATCTCCTTGGGCGTCGCTCTATGCAACCACAAGCGCATCGCCTTCGCATGAATGACATCCGGACGCCATTCGTGAATATGCTTCCAGGAGCTTGTCTGAGAATTCACTTCCCCTGTAGCGCAGCCCTTTAGGGCTGGCAATCAAAGCAGGGCGAAAGCCCTGCACTACCTATTTTGTCTTGTCGGAAAGGCTCCTACCCCCTGCCCGGCAAAACCACTCCCTGCTCCAAGCTCCAAGTTCCAAGCTCTATGCTAATTCTCGCAGTGATGCTTGATATTCACTCCCTTGACTATGAAGATGACGCTTTCCGCAATATTGGTGGCCTGATCCGCCACCCGTTCAATACAGCGGGCTGCTATAATGGTCTGAACAGACCGCTCGACGGCGGGCACTTCGGTTAGAATGTAATTGATCTGGTTTTTCAAAATGGCAGCGTTGAGCTCGTCTGCAGTGTCATCCATCTGACAGACGTCATAAGCTTGATCGGTGTTGCCATTGACGAACGCGGAAATGACCGTTTTGAGCATATCGGTGGCCGTCTCCGCCAGTTGCTCCATCTGCGGGTTTGGGGGCAAGGGGGGGCGGCTCGACAAAAAAACCGTTCGCTCTGCAATATTGACGGCCTGATCGGCTACACGCTCCAAATCAACGGCAATCCTCTTGCTGCCGACAATGAAGCGCAAATCTCTGGCCAGCGGCTGATCCAACGCAAGCAATCGCAAGCAATACTTGTCAATTTCAACCTCCAGCAGATTAATTTCCTGGTCTTGTTTAATCACCCTCGTGGCGAGCTCTGTGTCTCTGGCAAAAAACGATTCCAGGGCACGTTCCAGCGCTTCTTCCGTCATTGCAGCCATGCGCAGAATGGTCATTTTGAGCTTTTCCAATTCCTGATGGAAACGGCTTTCCATAGTCCAACTCCTAGCCGAACCGGCCTGTAATGTAGTCTTCCGTCTGTCGATGTTGGGGGCGCGTAAAGAGCGTCTCGGTAGCATTCACCTCGATCAGTCTGCCCATGTAGAAAAAGGCGGTGTAATCGGAGACACGAGCTGCCTGTTGCATGTTATGGGTTACGATGACGATGGTATACTTTGTTTTCAGCTGATGAATCAGCTCTTCGATTTTCTGAGTGGCAATCGGGTCCAGTGCCGAGGCGGGCTCGTCCATGAGCAATACTTCCGGTTCGACAGCCAGCGCGCGGGCGATGCACAAACGCTGCTGCTGGCCGCCGGAGAGCCCCAGTGCGGAGTTATGCAGGCGCTCTTTCACTTCATCCCAGAGGGCTGCCTGGCGAAGGCTCTGTTCCACTCGCTCGGCCATGAAGGTCTTGTCTTTGACACCATTCACCCGCAAGCCATAGGCGACATTTTCGAATATGGTTTTCGGGAAAGGGTTGGGCTTTTGAAAAACCATCCCGATCCGGCGACGGATTGAGACCACATCAACTTTGGGGTCGTAGATGTTTTGGCCGTCCAACCAAATATTGCCTTCCACTCGGCTTATCGCGATCAGATCGTTCATCCGATTCAAACAGCGCAGGAAGGTGCTCTTGCCGCAGCCCGAAGGCCCGATAAGAGCCGTTACCATTCTGTCATAAAATAGCAGAGATATATCCTGCAGAGCGTGAAAATCGCCATAATAGAAATTCAGGTTCGCTGCAGCCATTTTAACTGTTTTGTCCATCAGAGTGTCCCTCGACCTCAAGCCACCCGCTCAGCACGGGAGAAAAATGGAAGCGATCGCCCGGTAGTCTGAAGCCCGGTTAAACAACAGAGTGTGAGCTCGGGAGAGTGAAGTGAAATGTTGCGCCTCTCCCTTCCGGTTCATTCGGGCTGGTGAGCCAAATTTTCCCGCCGTTCTTGATAAGGATGTGACGGCATATGGCGAGTCCCAATCCGGTGCTGCCCGGATCTTTGCCGCGGTGTTTTTCCACTCGATAAAAACGTTCGAAAACCCTTTGCTGATGCTGCCTGGGAATGCCGGGTCCATTGTCGCGTATGGAGAACGTGGCTTTGGCACCCGCAACCTGGCATGCCACGGTGATTTTGTCCTCCGACGGGCTGTATCTCACCGCATTCTCCAGCAAGTTGCGGAAAACCTGCACCAGTTGATCGAATTCAGCGGCTACGTACAGTTCCCGCTCCGGCAAGTGCTGCTCCAGAGTCACTTTTTTTGCCTCGGCAAACGGCAGGCATGCTTTCCATGCGACATTCAAAGCCTCTACGGCATCGACGACCGCTGTTTGCGTCTGAGCCGATTGTGCTTCCAACCTGGCGAGCTGAAGAAGGTCGTCGACCATCTTGACCATGTGGTCGGTGTTTCTCAGAATGACCTGAAGGAAGGAGAAAAGAGCTTCCGGATCGGGGCTCTGCTGTGAAAGAAGGGTTTCAGTGTAGCCCTTTATCGAAGTCAGAGGG
>JAVEVM010000074.1:0-8714 GCA_034005055.1 Desulforhabdus sp.
GGCGGAAAAGGAGGTCATTTTCGAGCCCCCGTTAAACTGGATCGGGTATGAGAACAATTACTTTATCCAGGCACTGATCCCCATAGCCCAGGAAGGATACAAGATTGTCCCGCGGATTTTAGATTCTGACAAAGGGTTGATGCAACTGGTGTATTTGACTGATCCTTTTGAGTTATCGGCTGGCGAAGAACAAACCTTCCAGCTGAGAATTTACATGGGCCCCAAAGAAATAGAGACGCTGCAGAAGGCGGGTCATGACCTTCCACGCGCACTCGATTTCGGTTGGTTCACCTTTCTCGCCAAGCCCCTGCTGCTTGTTTTGCGTTGGTTCTACAAGTACACCCACAACTATGGTGTGGCGATCATTTTGTTGACCATCATAATAAAAATCGTTTTCTGGCCGCTGACTCATAAAAGCTATAAGTCCATGCAGGTCATGAAAAAAATACAACCCAAGATCGCACAGGTGCGTGAAAAGTACAAAGACGATCGAGAGAAGCTCAATCAGGAATTGATGATGCTTTACCGCACCTACAAGGTGAACCCTTTGGGTGGGTGCCTTCCGATGGTGATGCAGATTCCAGTCTTTTTCGCCTTGTACCGGATGCTCTATGGAGCGGTGGAACTGCGGCATAAACCCTTTATGCTCTGGATCAATGACCTCACAGCGCCGGACCGTCTGCATATAGGGATTGATATCCCTTACCTGGGGGGCATCCCGGTGCTCACCCTTCTTATGGGAGCATCCATGTTTATCCAGCAGAAGATGACCCCCACCGGCGGGGATCCGCGCCAAGAAAAGTTGATGTTACTCATGCCGGTTATTTTTACTGTTTTCTTTATCAACTTTCCTTCAGGTCTTGTGTTATATTGGCTAGTGAACAATGTATTGTCCATCGTGCAGCAGTACGGGATCAATCGCCACGCTTAAGTTTCTATCTCCCCCATCCAATGCACCATTGCTTGCTCGGTTCGGAGACTTAACGGAGGAGAGCATGTCAACTCTGGAAATTGAAGAAAAATCAGTCGAGGACGCCATCACTTTGGCTTGCGAAAAACTTAAATTGCCACGAGAAAAACTGGAAATTGAAATCCTTTCCAAAGGCTCTTCAGGCATCTTTGGGATCGTGGGCGCGAAGAAAGCAAGAATACGAGTCACCGCCAAAGAACTCCCTGTCGAAGCAGCCAGCGAGCGCGCCAAAGAGATTCTGTCCGAAATCCTTAAACACGTCGATCTGCCTACTGTAGTTGAATCTGAAGCCCGGAACGACCATATCTATCTGAACATCATCAGCAACGGCTCCGGGCTGCTGATCGGCAAAAGAGGCAAGACGCTGCAGGCCTTGCAGTACCTCGTTTCGAAGATCCTCCAGAAAGAAACCGGAGAAAATCTTTCGGTCATTGTGGATACAGAAAATTATCGATCAAAGCGCGAAGATAGCCTTACTGAGTTAGCTCATCAGCTCTGCGATAAAGTCAAACGATCTCGTCGCCCCCTAACAACCGGGCCTATGAATGCGCAGGATCGTCGCATTATTCACTTGGCGTTAAAAGAAGACCAGGACGTCCGAACCAAGAGTAAAGGGGAAGGAAACCTGCGCAGGGTTGTTATCTATCCGGTAAGAAAAGGAAGGAAAAACCAAAAGTTAGCCCTGCAAGAACAGAATACGGGGGAATGATCGAGTCAGTATTTCTGCACGATGGATTTTAACCTTTGTTTTTGTAACGACACGATCTCTGCCATTGCAACCCCGATCGGGGAGGGTGGAATAGGGATCATAAGAATTAGCGGATCCAATGCGTCGGCCGTAGCCAACAGATTGTTTCGACAGCGGAAGCCTGCCCGCCCTTTGACATCCCACCAACTCCATCATGGATGGATCGTAGACCCCGACTCCCAGGAGATAGTGGATGAAGTGCTTTTGAGTTATATGGCCGGTCCGCACACCTATACACGCGAGGACGTGGTTGAAATCAATTGCCACAGCGGCTTTATGGTTCTGAGTCAAATTCTGGAACTGGTGCTGCGGAATGGGGCGAGGCTCGCCGAGCCCGGCGAGTTCACCCGGCGCGCTTTCTTGAGTGGTCGTATTGACCTGTCCCAGGCAGAAGCGGTTCTTGACGTTATTCATTCACGCTCTCAACAAAGCCTCAAACTGGCGGGCCTCCAACTTAGAGGGGATTTCCGCAATCGCGTTCTTGAGTGGCGGGAGCAACTCCTCCGATTACAGACCGTGCTAGAGGCCTTTATTGACTTTGGCGACGATCTGGACGAAGATGCCAGCGAGTCTTCGTTTTCTTTACATTTGCTGGAAGAGGAATTGATCAGCCCGTTACAGCATATGATCGATACGTATGAGAGCGGGCGCATACTTCGCGAAGGATTTACCCTAGTCCTGGTTGGAAAGCCGAACGTCGGGAAGTCTTCCTTATTGAATGTGCTGCTGGGAAAAGATCGTGCGATTGTAACTCACCTGCCGGGAACAACGCGCGATGTGATCGAAGACAGCTTCTTGCTTTCTGGCGTCCTGGTCAAGATCCTTGACACTGCGGGCATCCGATTAGAGCCCGATGCGATAGAATCGATTGGCATTGAAAGAACCCTTGCATCTATTGGCGAAGCGGATGCGGTGCTATGGCTGATCGATCAGAGCAGACAGCTAACGGACGATGATGACAAGATATTCCGCACAATTTCAGAGCTGCGACATATCATCATCCTGAACAAATCCGATCTCTCCCGCGTTGTTTCAGCTGATACAGTAAAAAGGCGCTATGGCTCAACCTCACCCGTGCTCAACCTTTCGGTTTTTGATCCCGTACAAATAGACAAGCTCCGCGAATTTCTTGCTGACACCTTCCTCAGACGCCCGCTCGAGAGGAATCGTTCGGCATTGATTCCCAATCTGCGACACAAAGTCTGTTTTGAAGAGGCGCTTGCATCATTGCAGCGGGCCAGAGAGCTCCTGGTTGAAAGCAGCTACAGCGAGCTTGTCAGTCTGGAGTTTCACTCGGCAAGAAGAAGCCTTGGTAGTGTTCTCGGGCTGGAAGCTGATGAAGACTTGCTGGACAGCATCTTTTCTAATTTCTGTATAGGGAAATAAGAAAACCCTCTTAATTCCGATTCTAAATTGAACTTTACATGAAGCAGACAGAATTTGCGGATAGGATATTCGCCTTTTTGAATGAGCAAGGCATATCGTTTTCAAAATATCAAGCTGAACTATGCTCCGAGCATATTCTGCTCATGCAGGAATGGAATCGTAGACTGAACCTCACCCGCATAACGGATGTTCAAGAAATTCTGGTTAAACATCTATCCGATTCGTTGATTCCCACCCGCTGGCTTCCGTGCCGGGGAAGTTCACTAGACATCGGCACCGGAGCCGGATTCCCCGGGATTCCCATAAAAATAGCTCAGCCGCAGCTGAATGTGGTATTATTGGAGGCACAACGGAAAAAAGTCAGTTTTCTCAAGGTGGTACTGGCAAAGCTGCAACTGAGCGGTATTTATGCCGTTCAGGCAAGATGGGAGGAATTAGTCAAATCCGGAGATTCCGGCATCCTGCAAAGACATGATTTGGTAACCATCCGGGCACTCCGACTTAACCCCGACCAGCTCGCATTTCTAGCTCAAAGCACCTTGAGAAGGGAAGGCACTCTCGCTTGGTGGGCCGGCCCCAGCGCAGACAATGAAGCCATGCTGCCATACAATACATCATTGAAAAGATTCGGAATAGAATTCGAGGGGTGCATCCCCTATCACTTGTCTACAAAATTGAGGCCGGGTAAGATTTGTCTCTGGAAAAAGACCAGCTGAAAGAAGGGCATGAGGCTCGAACGGATTTCAGTCGAGACACGAGACCATTACCAGGGTGCTCAAGAGCCGGTAGCCTTTCATTGGCGCGGTGATCGCTACGAAGTAGAAGCGATCATCGACCGCTGGTACGAAGGCTATACGGATTCCACCCGCATGCCTCTTCGTTACTTTAAAGTGAAAACCAAAGATGGGCGCATGTTCACCCTGCGCTATCACGAGTTTTTCACCGCTTGGAGTATTTTGATCCCGGCGGAGGATGCCGAAATATGAATGGAATAGAAAATTGTTGCCAGAAAGTTTGTTTCGGCAGGCCCGTGAATCCAGGAGGAGTATCGTTTGATTCGAATCGCGGTGATTGATGGTCAGGGAGGCGGGATTGGCACCACGATTATCACGAGAATAGAAGAGGTTCACGGCGAACAAGTAGAAGTCTGGGCCCTTGGCACCAAAGCTATAGCAACTGCCCGCATGATGAAGGCCAGGCAAACCGAGGCGCTACCGGTGAAAATGCTATTTGTCATTGTTCCCGACAGGTCAACATCATAATCGGATCTGTGTCCTTGCTGATTGCCAATGCCGTGATGGGGGAGGTAACGCCTGCAATCGTCCGAGCAGTTGGCGAATCAGATGCGGCCAAACTATTACTCCCTTTGACCCAAGAACCCGTTTCGATTGTGGGAACTGCGCGAGAGCCATTACCTCACCTGGTAGAAAAACTCGTGTCACAATATCTCAATCAGCATCTTGCCGGAGGTGGAAGTCAAAAATGCAGCTAGACGCCCCTCCCTCGACGCCTCTTTTGGTACTTGGGGGAGCAAAAAGCGGCAAGAGTGTTTACGCTGAGCAGATCGTGTCAATGTTTCCGCCGCCATATTGCTACATAGCTACAGCTAAGGTGCTGGATCAGGAAATGAGCGACCGGGTGCGGGAACATCGCAAGCGAAGAGCCTCATACTGGAAGACCATTGAGAGTCCCCTTCACCTGGTTGAGGAACTGCGTCACCTGCAGGGCAACGGTCTACCGGTATTGGTCGATTGCATCACTTTGTGGTTGAGCAATCTCCTCCTGGCCGAAAGTTCAGATCCCGAACCGGCAGTAGATGGTTTGATCAATTTCCTGGGAGCGGCAGACTACCCCTTAGTGATCGTTTCAAATGAGGTCGGCGCGGGAATCGTACCGGAAAACAACCTGGCAAGAAGATTCCGCGATCTTGCCGGTCGAACTAACCAGCGGATGGCTGCGATCTGCCGTACGGTTACTCTTATCGTGGCCGGACTTCCCGTTCGCCTCAAAGAGGAATCCGGAAGCGTCAACAGGGCCAATTGAGCGGACTCGATCGCCTGCCTTCGGAACGGATCATGCCTTCGCGATCTGACCTTCGGATGGCAACTGAGTTGATTTATCCGGAAATCAAACGGCTAATTTATGAAAAATTTTTATAAAAGGTTAACGACTGCAGTCAGTTTCCTGACTGTTCTACCTCTCCCTTGCAGCGCAGCTCATATCGTCGATTCGGCCGATTTGGCCAGGAGCTTTTCTTTTTTTCCGGTGGCTGGTCTTATCATTGGTGCCGTCTGTTTGATTCCCATGTGGATCCTTCACACAGTAATGCCGCCGCTACTGGGTGCAGTCTTGATAGCCACCCTGCTGGTGCTCCTCACCCGTGGTCTCCATTTAGACGGTCTTGCTGACCTGGCAGATGGAGTAGGAGGCGGGTATACACCTGAACGGCGTCTGGCAATCATGAAAGACAGCCGCATAGGAACCTTCGGTTCGGTCGCCGTGGTGCTTGCAATGCTCTTCAAAGTTGCCGGACTGCATGCTTTGATCGTTGCCAATTGCTGGCCACCCATTATCCTCACCCCTGTCTTTAGCCGTTTGGCAATGGTTTTCACAGCCTACAAAAGCCCCTATGCCCGACCGGAAGGCGGGTTGGGCAAGCCATTCCTGGAGCATATGAGCACTCACGAGCCCCTGCTGGCAGCCGCTTTTGCTTGCGCCTTTGGTCTCGTCGTTGCTCCCGGTTTGACACTGCCTTATCTGGCTGCCGTTGTTTTTTGTGCGACAGTATTCCGCTTATTAGGCCGACACTGGCTTGGCGGCATCACAGGAGATGTGCTGGGAGCGACCAATGAAGTTGGCGAAATTTTCTTGTTTACGCTTTCAGCATGTATAGTGCCGTTCCTTTAATAGGAAGAGCTTTAATGCCTGCTAAGCTACCCACTCATTGGGAAATTCTAAACCGGCTCAAAGCAAAACCAACGACGTCCGTTTCCGGACCGCAGCTGGCCTCTCAGCTTGGAATCAGCCGGACCGCTGTCTGGAAGCAAATCCAAAAGCTCAACGCTTTGGGTTATTCGATCAAGACGCATCCCAAGAGCGGCTATGAATTAGTTGACGTGCCCGATCTCCTTATTCCCGAAGAGGTCGTTCCAAGCCTCACAACTCGCTCATTCGGCAGGGTCTATTACCATTTTCATCAACTTGGCTCAACTAACGATCACGCGGTTACGATTGCCATGCAGGGGGCTCCGCACGGTTCGGTTGTGGTGGCCGAAGAGCAAACTAAAGGCAGAGGACGGTTGAGACGAGAGTGGATCTCCAGTGCTCGCAGCGGCATTTATTTCTCCATCCTGCTCAGGACCTCCCTACCAATCAGTGACGCCCACCAGTCGACTCTGCTGGCCGCAATATCGTTGGTTAGAGTGCTGGATGACCGTTATAGCTTGAAGGCATCAATCAAGTGGCCGAATGATGTTTTGATCGCAAACCGCAAAGTCGCGGGCATTCTCACGGAAATGCAGTCTGATCAGGACGAAATTGGCTTTTTGGTTGTAGGAATCGGTATAAACGTCAATCACAGCCAGGATGGATTGCAGGGGCCCTTTCGCTATGGAGCCACCTCTCTAGCCATAGAACTGGGCAACAAGATCCGCCGTCAGGAGCTGCTGGCAAATTTCATGAATCAATTCGAAGAAGATTATGACCGACTTCTGAGGAAAGGCTTTGGATCGTTTCTGAGCGAATTCGAGAGAAGGTCGAGTATAGTCGGGAAAGCTGTGACCATCCAATGCGGAAAAATGGAGCATTCAGGGAAGGTTGCCGGCTTTACTCCGCAGGGAGCTTTGCGTCTGGTCACTGAGGACAATAGGGAAGAGATTATCTGGGTGGGGGATGTTACCCAGGTTGGAGGGTACATTTAAGCAACTACGGGCACGCAAAAACATCGAACTGCAGCAACTACATCCCCCTCGCTCGCTCCATGGCCTCCTGCTTGCGCTTACATTCGATGCACAGCGTGGTCACCGGACGCGCCTTCAACCATTCGACGCTGATGTCGTCACCGCAGGTTTCACAAAGGCCGAAGGTTCCCTCTTCTATGCGCTGCAACGCTTCACGAATTTTCATGATTAGCTTGCGCTCGCGATCTCTAATACGCAACATAAAGTTGCGGTCCGACTCGAGAGTAGCACGATCGGTGGGATCGGGGAACGTGTCTTCTGTGTCAGTCCTGCCGGCCACTGGTCTCTCAGCTTCCTCATCTAGCTCGTCCAGACGCCTCAACAGAATTTCTTTGAAATAAGCGGTCGTTTCTTGGTCCATGCTCTACTCTCCTGAAGGAATTATTGAGAAACCTCCAGCTAACATACTCCCAAAAAAGTGTAAAGCAAAATTGCTCGCAGCCTTGTTACATGGAGCGCTGATATGTGCCGCTTCTGCCTCCACTCTTAAAAAGCAGCTGAATATCCAATATTCTAATATCACGGTCAACGGCTTTGCACATATCGTAGATGGTCAGCGCGGCATGGGTCACAGCAACCAGTGCCTCCATTTCAACTCCGGTACGGTCCTTGGTTTTGACCGTAGAACGGATGTGGATTTTCCGCAGCTTGGAATCCGAAGAAAAATCGACCTCAATGGCCGTCAACTGCAGCGGATGGCAAAGTGGGATAAGCTCCCAGGTTTTCTTTGCTGCCAGGATTCCAGCCAAGCGAGCCGCTTCGAAAACGTTGCCCTTGGGAAGGTCCTGCGCCTCAATCCGCTCCAGAGTCCCTGGAGAAACCTGCACCCAGGCTTCAGCACGGGCTTCTCTCGCGGTCGCTTCCTTCTCGCTTACGTCCACCATACGCAGGCGCCCTTGAGAGTCAATATGAGATAAACCTAAGTATTGATCCGACACTTAGTCCCCTTTAAGATCGATATTCAATGTATTCAGCACGTTTCAGGCCCCGTCGGCCACATGCAACAAGACTACCAAGTCCCCCGCACGACTCCACGGCACCGGTTGATCTCCGGCTCCCGAAACTCGTAACCGGCTTCCTTGTTCGCTACCCGCCGGTATCCAGATCCGCAGCGAACAAGATTCCTCCAATTCGCCTTGGCCATTGCACTTGCTGCAGGAGCTCCGAGCACTTTTACGTCCTTTCCCCATGCATTCACAGCAAAATACCAACCTGCTGTAATCTATCGATTCGTATGTACCCTCAGATAGGACACTGCGGGGAATTTGCAGATCAAAGCGGATGTCGTTGATCACGCGTTCCTTAACACCTTCGAACTTAATACCAAAAGCTTCCTCGACGGCATTTTGAATCGAGCTCTGACTACCTCGAGAACCCGCGTAATTCCTTCTACGAGCTCCGTTTCCAGGATTCGAGTAACCGCTCAGTTTGTCGTATTTACGACGCTTCACAGGATCGGTCAGCGTCTCATAAGCCTCAAGCGCCTCTACAAAGTGCTTCCCAGCATTAGGGTCCTCAGGATTGCGGTCAGGATGGCAGCGCAATGCAAGTAACCTGAACGCTTTCTTGATTTCCTCTTGACTTGCCTTGGTAGATACACCTAAAGTTTTATAATGACAGCTCATCTTCTACTTGCCGTCGACCCTAATAG
>JAVEVM010000075.1:0-8673 GCA_034005055.1 Desulforhabdus sp.
TGAGCCACATTGAACTGGGATGCATAAACTGCGATCAGCTGCTTAAAGTTTGGCAGGAGCATCCAGAACTGCAAAGACTTCGTCAGCGCGTCAGGACTCCTCTTTCCGAATTTGAGTTTTGCAGGGGATGCGAGTATATTCCGTATTGCACCGGAAACTGCCCGGCCCTGGCCTACAACCTCCTGGGGCTGGATCACCACCCGAGCCCTGATGCCTGCCTCAGGCGCTTCCTGGAAGCAGGGGGAAGACTGCCGCATTTAATGCTGCGAGGCGCAAAATCGAATGGAAAGTGTTCATGAGTGAGACGCCCTTGGACATCGAGTGGCCTTTGCGTCAAATCTACTTTTATCTCACAGATGGGTGTAACTTGCGCTGCCGGCATTGCTGGATCACGCCCAAATTCCAGGGGACTCGCTCGTCGCACGTTTATTTGGACGTAGAGATCCTGACATCCATTGTTGAGCAGGCCATCCCACTTGGACTGACCGGTATAAAATTGAGCGGCGGAGAACCTTTGCTTCACCCGCAATTTATCGAGATCATACGTTTTATAAAAACCAAAGAACTTCGCCTTACGATAGAAACCAACGGCGTATTGTGCACCAAGGAGTTGGCTCTGAGCATTTCAGCACATCGAGAAGCTTTTGTTTCTATTAGTCTTGACGGGGCTGATGCACAAACTCATGAATGGGTGCGAGGAATGCCTGGGTGTTTTAAGGCAACCCTGCAAGGGGTACGCAATCTAGTCCGAGCCGGGTTAAAACCGCAAATCATTTTCACCTTGATGCGCCGCAATGCGGATCAGGTGGGACAAGTTATTCATCTCGCGGAACAGCTGGGGGCTGGTTCGGTCAAATTAAACGTGCTGCAACCAACCGAGCGTGGCGCTCTGATGCACGAATCTGATCAAGCTTTGACAATCAAGGAGTTGATCGAATTGGGCCGCTGGGTCGAGGGTTCACTGGCCCAGCTGACCGAGCTAAAGCTCATTATTCATTTCCCCCCGGCATTCCGACCATTAAGTCGGCTATTTGACGAAAACGGAGACGACTGTGCGGTTTGTGGAATCAAAGAGATCCTTGGGGTGCTTGGTGATGGATCATATGCTTTGTGTGGCATTGGTGAGTCGACACCAGAACTTGTTTTTGGCCATGCAGAGAGTGTTCAGCTGAAAAGAATCTGGCAAGAACACGCAGTTTTGAAACAGCTCAGAACTGGTTTACCCGAAAGACTGGAGGGAATTTGTGCAGAATGCCTCATGAAAAGTATCTGCTCAGGTGCTTGTATCGCCCAGAATTTCTATAGCAATGGCAGCCTCTGGGGACCATATTGGTTCTGTCAACAGGCTTATAATGAGCAGCTATTTCCGGAAACACGACTGCACCCGAGCACATTCTACCCGAAAAAGCGGTAGTCTCCCTATTCAACACAACAAACCTAATCACCGGCAGCACTACAGACCAGAGGTTGGCAAAACTAACCCAAGATTTTCCACTCGCCTTCCTCGTACACCATCGTGAATTTTTCTTCTACCTGTCTTCCTCTTGGACATTTAACCTAGACATAGGCTAAATTCGAGTCTCTGTCCGCAACTCAATCAACTCGGCAGGCCCCGGAAGTTTCGCTAATCTCATCAATTTGTTCACTGTTGCGATGTATGTCTTCTCATGCAGCCGTTGTTGCTGCGAACTTTTTGCGGTAGATCATGTAGTAGACGGTGGGAACAATGACCAGCGTGAACAGGGTGGAGGCAAAAAGCCCGAAAATTAGGGCCCAGGCAAGCCCCGAGAATATCGGGTCGAGGGTTATGGGCCAGGCGCCGAGAGCTGTCGTTGCCGCCGTGAGCAGAATCGGCCTCAGCCGCACGGCGCCGCTCTGCAAAATGGCCTCCTTGAAGGGCAGGCCCTGGGCAACGGCATCGTCTATGAATTCAATCAATACGACCGAATTCCGCACCACAATTCCCCCCAGCGCGATCATTCCGATCATGCTGGTTGCGGTGAAAAACACCAGGTTGTCGTAGCCGCCGATTTTGGCTCCCACCAACAGGTTCAACAGCCAGAAGCCGGGCATGATACCGATCAGGGTCAGAGGGATGGCGGACATGATCACCAGCGGTATGAGGTACGACCCGGTTTGAATGATGAGGAGCAGATAAATGCCCAGCAGGGCAGCCCCGAAGGCGATGCCGAGGTCGCGGAAAACCTGCAGCGTGATCTGCCATTCCCCTTCTCCGGCCCAATGTGCGCGGGTGCCCTCCGGCAGCGGCTCCCGGCCGATCCGCGCCTGCATGTCCAGAATCGCTTCAGCGGGGGCACGTCCCGCCATTTCACCATACACATACACCACTCGCTCCAGGTTTTTGTGATATATGGTCTGATCTTCGGGTATTTGCACAAAGCTGCCGATCTCTGCCATGGAGATCATGTGACCGCTTCGGGTTTTCAGCTCGATTCTGGAAAGCTCGGCCATGCCGGAGCGCTGTTCCCGCGGCAGTACCAGCCTTACCAGCAGCGGCTGCCGCTCGTCGGCCAGATGCACAGTGGCAGGTGACGTACCGCTCAATGCCAGCTGCAGGGTCTGAACCACATGGTCGGAGCTGACCCCGTGCACAGCGGCTTTCTGCTTGTCGATGAGAAAGTCGATCTTGTTTCTCGGCGTTTCCACCGAATCGTCGATGTCCACCACGAAAGGCTCTTCGCCCATAACGCGTTTGACCTGCCGAGCGGATGCAATCAGCTCCGCATAGGTTCTATCCGGAGCACCGTAGACCTCGGCAACGAGGGTCGACAGCACCGGCGGCCCGGGCGGTGTCTCTACGATTTGAATATTGGCCTGCTGCCTGCGTGCAATTTCCTCCAAGTCGTTGCGCAAGCGCAGCGCAATTTCATGGCTTTGCTGTTTGCGCCGTTCCTTGTTCGCCAGGTTGATGCGGATGTCGGCAACGTTGGGTCCCTGCCGCAGGTAGTAATGACGCACCAGGCCGTTGAAATCGATGGGCGATGCGGTTCCGACATAGGAGACGAAGTTGGTCACTTCCGGTACCCGGCGAAGATACGATTCGAAGGCTTTGACCACCCGATTCGTCCCCTCCAGTGTGGTTCCCTCCGGCATGTCAACCACAATCTGGAATTCGCTTTTGTTGTCAAACGGCAGCATCTTGAGCGGCACCAGGCGAAGCAGGGCCAGCGAGGCGGAAGCCACAAGCAGCACCGCCATTGCACCGAGCAGCAGGATCCTTTTGAAGCGCGACTCCAGAAAGGGATCGAGAATGCGGCGATATCCTCCTTTTACCCATTGAGGGACCACATCTCGCCCCACATCTCGATCGTCCCCTTCGCTGCCGAATCTTTTCAGCAGGTGATAAGAAAGCCACGGAACTATGGTTAGCGCACTGACCGTGGAGAAGGTGACCGCCAGCGGCACATTGATTGCCATTGGTGCCATGTAAGGCCCCATCATGCCGGTGATAAAAAACATGGGAGCAAACGAAACGATGATGGCCAGGGTGGAAATGATAACGGGAGGCAAAACTTCGTTCACCGCATAGAGTGTAGCATCGCGCGGGTTCGTCTTGCGCAGCAGAATGTGGCGCTGAATGTAATCCACGTTGGTGACCGGGTCGTCGACCACCAGCCCCAAAGAGAGGATGAGGGCAAACAGTGTCACCCGGTTGATGGTGTAGCCCGCCATGTAGTTCACGAACAGAGAAAGGGCGAAGCTGACCGGCACGGATACGGCCACCACCAGACCTTCCCGCCAACCCATGGTGAAAGCGATCAACCCCACCACCGTGATGATGGCAAAAAAAAGGGAGGAGAGGAGGTCGTCGACTTTGGCATCGGCGGTCCGGCCATAGTTTCTGGTCACCTCAACCCGCACGTCGTCCGGAATAACACTCTGTTGCAGCTCTTCCAGCCGGTCCAGTATATTCTGCGCCACATCGACGGCATTGGTTCCCTTCTTCTTGGCCAATGCCAGAGTGACGGCGGGGAAGACCGCCGCGCCGGAGGATGACTGGCTCCGTTCCCGCAGGTAGTGATGGGAAAATCCAATGCGCGAGTAATTGCGCACCTCCTCGGGCCCGTCAATCAGTTGCGCAACATCGCGTACTTGCACCGGACGACCGTCATGAGCTCCGACCACCAGTGCTCCGACCTCATCCGCCGAAGTGATGAAGGCATCCGAACTGACGGTGAAGTGTTTGTTGAGCTGTTCGTACGACCCGGCCGTAACAGACACATCGGCTCCCTGCAGGGCGCGCTGCACCTCAAGAGGCGAAACACCGAGGCCGGCCATCCTTTCCGCATCCAGCTCAACTCTTATTTCTCTGGTTCTTCCGCCGACGATTCCGGTCCTGGAGATGTCTTCTATGCCCTCGAGCCTGGCTAAAATCTCCTGACCGATGCGGCGCAGTTCGTGATCGTCGTATCTATCCGAATACAAGGTCAAATTGACAATCGGCACATCATCGATCTCCACCGGCTTGATCACCCAGGCGCGCACGCCGGGCGGAACCTCATCGATGTGCATGCTGATCTTAGTGTTCAGGCGCACCAGCGATTGGACCATATCCTGGCCGACAAAGAAGCGCACGGTGACGATAGCCATATCCCGCCGGGACATGGAATAGACGTATTCGACTCCCTCGATTTGCCAGAGCAGCCTTTCCAGCGGGGTGGCGACCAGCTTTTCCACTTCTTCCGCGCTGGCGCCGGGAAACTGGACGAACACATCGGCAAGCGGCACCACGATCTGCGGGTCTTCTTCCCGCGGCGTGGCAACGATCGCGGCCGTACCCAGAAGGAGCGCGAACACGAGTAAGATAACGGACAACTGCGAGGTGAGGAACTTCTCGACTATCCCGCCAATTAGTCCGATTCTGATGGGCTGTTGAGGGTCATTCATCCGCTTGCGTCCAAAGCGCGACCGTTTCGTTACCGGAGAGGCCCGAGAGGACCTCCACCGTATCATCGATGCGCCGGCCGACCATGACGGACAGATCCGTCCAGACGCCGTCCACTTCCGCGTGCACCACATCCAGCTGCCCGATACGGCGCAGCGCAGCAGTCGGCACCAGAACCGCCTGCCGCTCCTCGATCGGCACGTATAGCCTGCCGAACATGCCCGAATATAGACCGTCGGCAGCGGGCAGGCGCACCTTCACAAGAAAAGTGCGACTGGATGGATCCCCCAACGGGACCACTTCTTCCACCACACCGTCTAGCCGGACCTGCAGCGCGTCAATGAACACCGGCAGCTCTGACTGCGGCAGGAGCCTGCCGATCAAACCCTCGCGCACATGCGCTTCAAGCCTGAGCACGTCGGTCGACTGCAGGATTAACAAAGGCTTTCCCGGAGTCGCCAGATCTCCGGGGTCAACCAGGCGCTGGGCGATCTGCCCTGTGTGCGGGGCTGAGATCCTGGCGTAACCCAGATTGATTTGCGCCTCCTCCATGAACTTCTTTGCCCGCTCTACCCCGGCCGCAGCAGCGGCAACTGCACTCCGTGCCTGCTCGACTCCAGCCCCGGCCTGCCTGGAGGCCGCTTCCGCCCGCTCCAGATCCTGCCTGGTGGCCGCCTCCTGCTCGGCATATGTCCTTATCCGGCGGTAATTTGCCCCCGCTTCCGCATAAGCCGCCCGGGCTGCGACCAGGCACTGCTCGGCGCGTCGTTTATCGGCTTCTGCCGCCTGAACAGCCTGTGTCGTCTGATCGAGCCGAGCCTGCAGATCCCGGTTGTCGAGCTGCACCAGGTCGGCTCCTTCTTCCACCAGGTCGCCGGAGCGCACCGAAACGGAAATAATCCGACCGCTTACCTGTGCTGCAATGGCTGCCTGAATCTCGGAGCGGACCGTGCCGACCGCTTCGTAATACTGCGGGATCATCGCCACGGCGGCACGAGCCGTCCGCTGGGGAGGCCGCTCCTGTTCTTCGGCCTCCACCCGGCCGGGTTGAATAACCCCCGTGCGGAAAGTCCCCGCCATGTAAAGCATCAAGATGATAAGAAGAACAACCGCCGTAATGAGCGGGATGGTTTTGCGTAATTCAATCTGCACAGGCATTGGTCTTCTCCCTCAGCGCTGTACTAAGCAACTCGCCCCACAAATGCGATCGATATTTACTTTGTTGGTGTAATCTCCTGGGTGCCGAAATAGCCCAAAGCCCGTCCGATATCCGCGCGTGCTTTCCTGACGTCGTAACGTGCGGAAGTCTCGACAATCCTGGCTCTATTGCGCGCCAGCTCGGCATCCATGTAGCGAACAATGGTGGCCGAACCTCCTTCATATTCTCGCTGAACTAATCGCAGGGCCTCTTCAGCTTGAGCCACGCTGGCCCGGGTTACCGCCAGCCTGGCTTCGGCTTCAGCTTTTCGCAGGTACGCGGTTTTCACATCCAGCTGAATGGATTGAGTCGCCTTGCGGTCGGCGGCCAGCATTTCGTCCAGCACAGCTCTCGCCCGATTGAGTCTTGCGCCCGTGCTGAAACCGCTGAACAGATCCCAGTTGAGAATAACCCCGACGGTCCAGTTGACCCTGTCCGCATCGTAGGCTAAATCAGGGTCGTCGAAGTAGGTCTTTGCCTGCAGATCGACCTGCGGCAGGTATTCTCCTCGCACCTCGTCCAGGGACATCTTGGAAGCGATCAACTGCTGCCTCACTTTAAGCAGTTCCGGCCGCATGCCCAAAGCCCGCTTCATTCCGGCCGCATAGTCCGCGGGGAGCTCGGGCAGTTGCCATTCCTCCCCGCTGAGCTGCATCGGGGTATCGACATCGCCCCCCAGTAGATTAGCCAGAGAGGCTAAGGAAAGGTCATAGTGGTTCTGAGCCCGCACCAGTTCCGCTTCAGCCTGCGCCAGACGCACCTGCAGTGAGAGCACCTCGGACTTCAGGGCTCCGCCCGCTTCATATTTTACGGTTACATCCTTGAGCTGGGCGGTCACCGTAGCGATTGAATCAGCGGCGATCTCCTTGAAATCCTTCGCTGCCAGAGTGGAGTAGTAAGTTTGGATGACCGACGCCGCCAAACCGTTTTCCACGGCACTCTTATCCAGCTCGCTGATTTCCGCTCCGGTTTCGGCAATCCTTCTTCTCAGCAGGTCTCTTCCGCCGCGATAGAGATTGTACCTGGCGGCGATTCCACTCTCGAAGTTGCGGAAAAACCCGGGGTCGTTAAAATCGGCATTCGGCGGCAGCTGCCGTTGATCTATTTTCTTAAACAGATAGGCAGACGGTGCATCGCCTGCTAAAAATTCAGTGTAGATGCCAAGAGTCGGCCAGAAAGCTGCATTCGCCTCATCGATCATCGTTTCCGATTGGCGGATACGCGAGGCAGCTAATTCGATATCGGGATTGTTTTGGAGTGCGATGCGGATTGCATCGGCCATACCGATGGGCTGTGCCAGAAGGGTCAAATCAGGTTTGAATTTCGGCTGTGCGGTCAGATCTTTAGCGGTGGCTTGCGGGCTGTATTCGGCAATGATCTCTTGGTAGTTGTATGGTCGATGCTGAGCGCACGCACCCGGGAGCCCGGCGACAAGAGCAAGCACGAAGATTATACAGGCCGTTCTAACCATCGATTTCCGCTCCAACCATGATCCCGCCGCGGCGTGCAGCTTGATCTCGAATTTGCATGTTTGCTTCGGTAGGCGCTGTAATGGCTCGATTTGTAGGACTTGTTCTTTTGCGACAGAGAACCCCAGCGCAACCAAGCGTAAGGCCGTTGCCCTGCAGCCACCGAAGCTTTATTGAAATGCCTGAGAGCCCTCTTTGTATACCTTATGGAATGTAAGGTCAATTGTAGGCGTTCCGCTTTTTCCGACCGACTGAATAGATTCACATCAAACCGGAGCAGCTGACGAGCTGCCTAGATTCGAAATGAATATCGTTCATCCATGTCACTGAGCAGAGTTTTTTCTTTCCAGCCGGACAAATACCTTCAGGATTTGGAGCCTATGGGCGGCGGTCGTTTGAAGCCCTTCTGCCGGGCTGGATAGCTACAAAGGTAGGGAGGCTTTGATGGATCCTTGAACACCACAAATTCAGTAATCTTCGCACTCCGACATACTTGAACGATTTCAGATGCCCACCGCAATGTGTGGTCGTTAAGGGTTAAAATGACGGCAGAGGTCTCATTGCCGGCTTCAGTCAGTTGATCGTTCCGAGCGAGATAGCGGGCCAGTTCTTCAACGTCTTGAGCGCTGATCAGTTTGGCTTTGGCCGTTTTCACTTGGATTTCTTCCTGCATGCTTCGAAATTCTTGTTGCGAGATCGGCCAGAAATACTGAAATAAGTCCAGAAAGCGTGAGCCAGAGGTGCAAAGGAGAAGCTCCGGTCAACCGGATTGAAAATAGGTCTTGCCGTCACGGGGCAACCTTTTGCCATCGTGGACTTCAAGCAGTGGCGGAGGAATCGAATCGTTCAGGTCATATATATGCACGCAGATGCGCTCATCCTGAAAAACGTCAAACCCAATGCAATCCAGAAGCGCAGCCGGTATGGCCAGGCAAAACATCTGCATCAGTTGTCGTCTGCTGATTGAACAGGTCACGGCTATCGCTCAAGCCGAAATAGATCTGTATTTCTGGTTTTTCGTTTTTTCGCTCACATCCTTTCTGGTTAAGACATCTTAACAAAGGCAAAAGAAGCAATCATGGACTCGAACAAAACCACAA
>JAVEVM010000076.1:0-8622 GCA_034005055.1 Desulforhabdus sp.
GCCACATACCTACTTTTTCCAGCGCCTCTTGAGCCATCATCCGATCCTGAGCCGAATAGTGCCATGCTCGCCCCGCATGTCCCAATCGTCCCATGAGCGTGGCATCAAACACGGAAATTGGAAAACCTTTGTTGATGCTGATGTCTTGCGGAACATAGCCGATTCGATCCACCACTTTATGCGGCTCTTGGCCAAAAACTCTGACCGAGCCCCGTTTGGGCGCAAGTATCCCCAGCATAATCTTCAGCAGAGTGGTCTTGCCGCTGCCATTGGGGCCCAAAACAGCGAGAAACTCTTTTTCGGCCACCTTAAGGTTAACTTCCTGCAACACCGGGTGGTCATTGTAGGAAAACCAAAGATCCTCAATTTCTATAGCCAAGGGTTGCATACGTCACCTACTTGGCCGCAGCAGCAATTGCCTCGGCCACGTGCAGCAAGTTGTTCTGCCAATCCACTGCCAGCGGATCGGCTGCGACGACCCGTCCACCGATCTCATCCGCTATGGTCTGAGCACTCCTGGCAGAGAATTGCGGCTGTACAAACAGCACCCCGATGCCGGTCTGCCCGGCCAGCTCGATCAAATGCCGCAGATCTCGAGCCTTTGGCTCTTTGCCTTCGATTTCCACCGGCACCTGCTGAAGACCATAGGCATCGGCAAAATACCCCCAAGCGGGGTGAAACACCATAAATTTTAATCCCTTCCCCTTTCGCCAAAACAGGTCCCGAATCTTCTTGTCGAGATCGACTAATTCCACAATGAAATTTCGGTAGTTTACCTCGTAAATTTCTCTGTTTTCGGGATCCACCTGGATAAGGCCGGTGAGAATATTGTGTGCCTGCAACATAACAAGCGGGGGTGAGAGCCATATGTGGGGGTCAGTCCCGCCGTGCTCAGAATCGGCTGATTCCGAATGACCATGGTGCTCCGCTTCGCTTTCCTCATGAGAATGGGTATGCCTGGCCATGAATCTTTTCTGGATGCCGGCCGCGGTGTAAGCCACCAGCATCTTCGGACTCGCAGCGGAAAGCTTATCCAGCCAGGCTTGTTCAAAATTTACTCCCATGGCAAAATAAATTTTAGATTTAGCCAATGCAACCATCTGCTGTGGCTTCGGCTCATAACTGTGGGGACTGGCACCTGCTGGAACCATCACGGTGATATCCACCAAATCGCCGCCGACTCTTTGCACAAAATACTTTTGAGGCTGTATGCTGACGGTGACCGCAATTTTTTGCTCCGCTCCGGCCAAATCCAACCCGAAGCAGAAAAAAGGCAACAGAACCGCTACAATACCTGCCAGAGTTTTCACCATCGCCATCAACCATCCCCTTTAATCGTTTTCAATCCACCACAATCCGGCAATCAACACACCAGCAGCCATCTGCGAAAGCAACAACCGGATTCAGATCCAGTTCGGCAATTTCCGGATAATCTATGGCAAGCTGCGATAATGCGAGCAAGGTTTCAACCAGCTTTTCCAAATCAACCCCTTGCTGCCCGCGGATTCCTTTCAAGATGGGATAAAGACGGAGCGATTGCAGCATTCGATAGGCCTCACTTCGCTCAAGCGGAGCCAGTGTCCGCGCCACATCCTTGAAGACCTCCGTATAGATGCCTCCCATACCGACTACAAGGATCGATCCGAATTGTGGATCTCGCTTGATCCCCATCAGAAGCTCGGTTCCCGTGGTATATCTCTGTATCAATACACCCTCGAGAATTCCTTCGGGCGTGTGCGAATCAAACAGCTGTTTCAGTTCAGCGTACGCAGCATGAAGTTTAGATCCATTCTTGATGTCGAGTCGAATGCCTCCGCGGTCGGACTTATGAAGCCATTGGGGAGAGATGATTTTAAGAACTACCGGATAGCCGATTTTTTCCGCGATGGAGACAGCATCTTCCGGGCTCTTTGCTATCTCGCCGGGCACCACGGGAATGTGATAGTGCCGCAGCAATTCAAACGCATCTTCGCCGACCAGCAAAGCTTCCGATGGCAGCTTCAATCTTTTGGAGGCGGCCTCGGATGGTGCTCCTTCATCTGCCTCTCGCTGTTTAGAGATATAGTACCGATGGCTTGCGGCAAGTCCCATGACGGCTTCGTCTATGGTTGCAAAGCATGCCACATCGGGCGAGTTGCCCAACGATTCACATTGCTTTAGTTGATCTCCACCATAGAGCCACAACGCTATCGGTTTGTGAGCGCTGTTTGCATCTTTAATTTCGTTGACAGCGGCAATCATATCGATGTCTTTATGAACGGGAGAAACAAGGGCCGGCGCGATGCCAAGGATAGCGTCAACATTCGCATCCTGAAGCAAAATCCGGGCAGCTCGCTTGAACACCTCGGTGAATGATCCGCCAACCATTCCAAGCGGCCAGATATCTACCGGATTGTGCAGCAAGTGCCAGGCGATGTGAGGGTTTTCCAGAGCCTTGATCGTCTCCGGGCATGGAGCCAGCGTGAGGCCGTAGTCTTCGCAAGCATCCGCGGTCATGATACCGCAGGCTCCGGTGGCGGTGATCACTGCCAGCCTCGGACCTTGCAGCGGACGAAAATGGAGAAATGCCCGCGCCACGGCGCGAAGCTCGATCATGTTGTGCACCCTGATCAGCCCGGCCTTGGCAAAGGCCATATCAAAGATCGCATCCTCGCCCACCAGAGAACCGGTATGAGAGAGTGCAGCTTGTGCACCGGCAGTGCTGCGGCCGGTTTTGAAAACTATGATCGGCTTTCGTCGTGCGACTCGGGCTGCCACTTTCAAGAATTCCCGTCCGCGCACCATGCCCTCCATGTGGAGCACAATGACTTTAGATTCGGCGTCATTTTCCAGATATTCCAGCACATCGGTGAAGTCCAGATCGCAGCCGTTACCGATATCGATTGCTTTGCCCAAACGGTCCGAAAAAGATTCATAACCCACTTGAAAAACCCCGGATTGGACCACCATCGCTAAAGGGGGCGGGGCAGGATCTCGCGGGATGTCCACAAAGGCGGTGCTAAAGCCGTTAAACGCGTTGACCACACCCATGGTATTCGGTCCCACAACCCGAATGCCGCTCTCTTTCGCCATTTTTTGCAGCTGCTTCTGCAGCTCCTTTCCCTGCTCATCGGCGTCGGCGAATCCCTGACTGATGACAATGACCCGCTTGATGCCCTTTTGCGCACACTCGGCAAAAATCGGCAGTACTCTTTCGCGGCCGACAGATATCACCGCCAAATCCGGTGTTTCGGGCAGGGCCGTAACGTCCGGAACGGTAGCGTGGCCGAGGATTTCGGAAACTTTTGGATGAGCCACGAAAATGCGACCCCGATATCCATACTTTAGCATCATTTCAAGATTGTTATATGCTCCCGGGCCGCTCTTGCGGGAGACGCCGATAAGGACAACCGAGCGAGGTTCGAAGAATTTGTGCATTGGGGGGTATCTCCTATCTGTTTCATAACCGACACTCGAGCCCGTTCATCAGCGGCACCACACCCGTCCTGTCAAACAAGGGCTCGTTTTGTCCTGTTTACGTTAATTCATTGGCTTTAAAAAATACAGTCTATTAAAACTAAAACTCTTCGATCGACCGTATACTAGTGCCTTACAGGGAGAGCGACAGATTGAAATTCAAACGAGAGAGAAAACAGGGCTCAGTCAAAGTGAGTGACCTTCTAATAGCCTGGTTTGAGGAGCATCATAGAGATCTTCCCTGGCGCCGGGATTACTCACCCTACCAGATCTGGATAGCGGAAATGATGCTCCAGCAAACACAGGTAAAGACCGTCCTCCCTTACTACCATCGCTGGATGAAGCGGTTCCCGGATATTCAATCGGTTGCCCTGGCAAGTGCCGAGGAGCTTCTCAAGTACTGGGAAGGCCTGGGTTATTATCTAAGGGTGAGGAACATTCATGAAACAGCCAAGATCCTGGTAGATCGATACAGCTGCGAGCTCCCGCCAGATTATTCGCAAATTCGGGCACTTCCGGGAATAGGGGCGTACACGGCGGGAGCAATAATGAGCCTGGCTTACAATGAGAGCGTTCCAGCAGTGGATGGCAATGTCAAAAGGGTTTTTTCAAGGTTTTTCAACATAACCGCCGATATTAACAGCTCAGCCAACCTCAAATTCTTGTGGAGCAAGGCGAACGAGCTTATGCCGGCAGGCCGCGCTAGAGAATTCAACCAGGCTCTCATGGAATTGGGTGCTTTGATTTGTGTTCCCAAGAATCCGGCCTGCACCGTTTGCCCTGTCGTCAATCAGTGCGAGAGCTTCAAGCTGGATGTCGTTGACGCCAGACCTGTTCGTCGTCCCGGCAAGAAAATTACTCCGATAGAAGTTTCCCTGGGTGTACTTGTAAACCAGGGGAAAGTTTTTATTCAAAGGCGACCTGAAAATGGCCTTATGGGCGGCCTATGGGAGTTTCCCGGGGGCAAGATCGAAGTGGGAGAAAAGCCCGAGGATGCTTTGCTGCGCGAATTTTCCGAAGAATTGGGCATCGAAGTCAACTGCGCCTACAAAATAGCCATGATCCGCCACTCCTACACGACCTTCCGGGTGTCGCTGCATGCTTTTCTCTGCCGACCGCAAGATCCGGCCCAGGAACCTCAATTGCGGGCAGCCGTAAAGTGCCGCTGGGTAACGATTCAGCAGCTCGAACAGCTGGCCTTCCCGGCTGCCAACCGAAAGTTGATACAGATGCTTCAGAAACGAAAGTTCAAAGAGCGCGTGGCTTTCAATGCGCAGTCGGCCCGCTGAAGAAATGGACATCGTTATTTTCGGTGTCTACCTTGCTAATACAAAATAGCTCCATAATCGCTCATGGGCATGAGGAAGATAATGAAGCCAAATCAAACAACGCTCACAATCCTAGTCTGTCTCCTGGCGCTGGCATCCTCTTATGGCTGCAAAAGTCTGATCAAACAAAAGCTTCCACTCACCCTGCAAGGTCGTTCTCAAGCTCTGCAGCCCGGCGATATAGTGGACACTCGAACAGGAGAAATCATTTCCTTCGACAAGCTCTTTGAAAACCTGTCGAAAGCAAAGGTTGTCTATGTGGGGGAAACCCATACCAGCATCGAAGACCATCAGATCCAGCGCCGTATTTTGCAGAGCCTTTACGATGGAAATCCTCAGCTGGTGGTGGCTATGGAAATGTTCCCGCGGCACACCCAGCCGGTGCTGGACCGATATTCGTCAGGGCTCATGTCGGAACAGGCGCTTATCGAAGAAGCAAATTGGGATGAAATATGGGGGCATTCTTTTCAATTCTATCGCGGTATTCTCACTTGGGCCGGAGGCAAGCAACTCAAGATCCTGGCACTCAATGCACCGCCCGAGGTGGTCCGCAAAATCGGCAGAAACGGCCTCTCCTCAATCACCCCGCAAGAGCGAAGCCTGATCGCCGAGCAGATCGATTTGGCCGATTCCGCCCACAAGGAATACGTACGGCAGGAATACGAACAGCATGTCAAAGAGAACATCAAGAATTTCGAATCCTTTTATGAGGCTCAACTGGCTTGGGAAGAAACCATGGCCGAAGCTCTGGCGCAAGCCATTCACTCCAATAACAAGCTGGACCAGCTCGTTGTTCTGATCGGCAAGGGGCATATCGTACAATCTTTTGGCGTTCCCGAGAGAACCCGCAGGCGCGCAAAGCACGAATACGCAACCATTGTACCGATCCCGATCGATTATCCCGAACGCCAAATCGATCCGGCCCTTGCAGACTATGTATGGATAACCAAAGAATCAACCGAGCATCATCACCGCGGCATGCTCGGCGTTATGGTAACCCCCCTGGCAAACGGCGGAGGCCTTGAAATCAAAGGGGTCGTCCCCAACAGCCCGGCAGCCCAAGCAGGTGTCAAGCCGGGCGATGTCCTTTACTGCTTCGACGGCAAACCGGTCAGCGACATAGCAGACATTCACCAGGCGCTTGCAGAGGGGACAACGGCGACCCACGCGCTTGGCGTTAAACGGGGTGGAAAAGCAATGAAGCTGCAAGTCACCCTGTCACCCAGATAAGCGGTTCTTGCTTGGATTCTTCTTAACAGCGGAGGTTTGGAAAGCGGCATGCTGGGTGTTTCTACATCGTGGAAAGCGAACGAGCTCTCAAACGGCGAAAGACTCTTCCAGGCAATCGAGCGATTGCAGATTGCAAATGTGGAACTGGAATACCGCATCACCGATTTGATGTTCCATCAACTGCGCCCGTTACTAAAAAAATCGGGCATAAAAGTGCTCAGCATTCACAATTTTTTTCCGATCCCTTCGATGATTCCGAGATCCAGGGCGAGCGGAGATCTTTTTCTGCTCTCAAGCACTGATAGGGAGGAAAGAAATCAAGCCGTAAAATGGACGCTGCGAACCATCGAATGTGCTAACGCTGTAGAAGCAGGAGTCGTCGTTTTGCACTGCGGCCGCATTGACATGGTGCCGGAAATGGAGACTCTCTACCAATATCTGGAAAACGACATGATCGAATCGGAAGAGGCTCAGGAATTCATCCAGCACAAGCTTGCTGAACGAGAGGGGAAAAAACCGAAGCATCTCGATTCACTTTTGTTCAGTCTGGAGAGACTTGCCACGGCAGCAGAAGCTTACAATGTTTTGCTCGGCTTGGAAAACCGCTACTCCTATTTTGAACTGCCCGGCCCGGATGAATTCGAGATCCTGTTTCGCGAGTTTGCCGGTGCTCCGCTGCGCTACTGGCACGACGTGGGGCATGCACAGGTCAACGAAGCACTCTCTTTTATCAGTCAGGAAGCCCTTCTCAAAAGATACGCGGACCACCTGGTCGGCATACACTACCACGACGCTAAAGGGCTCACAGATCATCTGCCCCCGGGGAAAGGCTCAGTCGATTTTGCCTCTATTACGCCTTATGTGAAAGAAGATACCATCGGCATCGTGGAACTGAAGCCCGGCACTCCCGATGAGGAAGTCAGGGAGGGGCTCGAATATCTGCGCGATCAGGGAATCGTGTGAAGCCCTGATGCAACCGGGGGCGGCACGAAGCACTCCGATGCAGCAGGATGCCCATGGCTCATAAGATGGAAAAGGGATAAGCCATCGCCCAAATGAGGCAGATACTGGGGTGGTGAAAATGCCGGCTGGAACGGCCGCCAAATCAATCCGCTCTTTATGCCCTGAAAGGGCTTCATAAATCAGCCCAGGGTGGCGCTTCGCTGACCCCGGGCTGGTATATTCAACCCCTTCGGGGTAAATAAGTGCAACGTTTTCGTGGAACAAAAACCGGATCAATTCGACTGTGCTATATGCAGTCTATTTTCACCACCCCAGGCAGATACCATGTTGGAAAGAAAAGAACTGAGAAACAAACAACTCGTTTTTGATGATCGTTTGGAAGCCGGACGCGTGCTGGCCGAAATGCTCGCGCCCCAACACCGAGCGGCTCCTGAAACAATCGTCCTGGCTATTCCCGCTGGTGGAGTGCCGGTCGGGATTCAGATAAGCAAAGATTTGCAGATTGATTTCGATGTCGTGATTGTGAGGAAGATTCAGATACCTGGCAATACCGAAGCCGGTTTTGGGGCAATGACCCCGGAAGGCAGCCTCTTTTTGAACGAGGAATTGCTCTCTTATTTGAATCTCAGCCCTGCCCAGATTGAGGCCCAAAAAAATCTGGTGAAAAAAGATCTCGAAGAGAGAAACAGGCTATTCAGAAAAGGCAGCCCTTTTCCTGATTTGTCGGGCAAAACGGTCATCCTGGTAGATGACGGGCTGGCTTCCGGCTTCACTATGATGGCCGCCCTTGACACAGCCAAACGCCGGGGAGCGGCGAAGATTGTGGTTGCAGTACCCACAGCGCCATTGCGATCGATAGAAAGAATCGAGCCGCTGGCGGATGAAATTTACTGCGCCAATATCAGGGAAACCGCCTACTTCGCTGTCGCTGATGCCTACCGCAACTGGTACGATCTTACTCGCGAGGAAGTGCTGGAGCTGCTCAGGGCAGGTCCTTGAGAGCCGCTTATCGCTAGTCTATATGTCTAGAATCACCATGGCTTCCCAACCTTGAGGCGTTTGCTCCACCCGGTAGCGGTGTAAAGTGACCGCCTTCACATCTACTACCAGGTCGTGTTTTTCCATATCCAATTCTTCGCCGCGAGCTTCCGCAGATAAAAAGAAACGATCGCCCTCTTGGTTTATCTGCAGGTCGGAAACACGCAGCAAGAGCCTTTCTGCGTCTTTATAAAAGATGAGCTCCTGCAGCAGCTCAAACAGCAACATGTCTATGGCATCCGCTTCGACGCGGATGATTCGCGAAATGGTCGGCGCTATCGTTTCAAGATCGCCGACCATCACGTTCATGGTAGCTTCGGCAGCGGCGCCGAACAACTCTTCCAAGGAGTCACCCCAGGCTCTGAAAGCGGCATCAGAGGTGGCGATATCATCCAGGTATTCGTAAGGCATATTGAACCTCACACTCGCTCAAGTGCTTAAGAATGAGATCCTGCACCTGCTCTATCTCACGGCCGATAAAAACAAGCTGCGTTGGTCATCATCCCTTCACATTGCCAATGGGAATAAAGCGCACAACCGGTTTACTGATGCCGGCCCGCTCTGTTGCCGCAACCACGTCGTCGATATTCTTGTAAGCGGGTCCGGC
>JAVEVM010000077.1:0-8607 GCA_034005055.1 Desulforhabdus sp.
CACACCGGCATTGCAGGCCGGGGGGAGCACCTATCGCGTCTTGGGTGAAGTACCCTGGCCAGGCGTGAAAAAAGATTGGACTGTGCAAGAGTCCAGTAGAACCAGTACCAGCCAGAGATCGGATGGATCCATTGTCACGAAGACCCAATCAAGCTCAACAAAGTTGGGAGTGAGTGTAAACCCCGGTGCTGTGTTGAACGTTCTCGACGCACTGAACAGCTCCGGAACAGCAAAGTAAGGGGGACATATAGCTCATCCCGAACTTCCTGCAAAGGCAGCGCGACTTTCAAGCCGTATTCGTGCCTTATTAGTATCGGAGTTACCGGATCTACCCAATAAGTTCCATGTGGAGCGAGGAATTCTGCGAACCATCCCGTTTCTGCCCGGCAATGGAGCTGTTGAGGGGTGAAGGCTTCGTTTTTGCAAAAAAAAGATAAACGACATTGAAAGTCCTCAACCTTAATCGCTATATTTTGGGCTGGGAGTTGGTCCTTTCTACCTTATTGGCCTTCGGGCCTCAGTGTGTGACGGCTGACGGTAAAAATGCCTGAAAGGCGATTGTTGAAACAAAAGATAGCGATAAAGAGCGGGTAGAGGAGATTACATGTACATTGGGCATTCATTTCGTTTAGTGGCTCTCATTCTGTTGTGTTCTATTTTACAGTTCGCTTGCGCTTCACGCCGGCAACCCGCTCAGACAAATGCCAGCATCAGGCCTCACCCCAAAACATATGTATTCGAGTGCAAGGATAAATCCAGCTTTACCGTGCAGTTCGAAGAAGACAGGGCTTGGCTGTTTCTGCCTGTTGGATATCTGTCGGTGCCTCGAGTGCCGGTTACTTCGGGAGCCAAGTACAGCGACGGGAAGACCAGCATCTGGTACAGAGGCAAGGACGCCCTTATACAGGTGGGAGGCAGGGCTCATGGAATCTGTGTCAATAATCCCTTGGAAGTTGTTTGGGAGCAGGCAAGGCTGGCTGGTGCAGATTTTCGCGCAGTCGGCGCCAATCCGGAATGGTATATGGAAATTCACGATGGCGAGAAAATTCTATTTGTGACGGACCGCGGAGCAAACCGACATGAGTTCCCACTTGCCGCTTTGAAGGATGTCGAGCCAATTGCCACTTATAAGGTTCAGAAAGGTACTCAGCAACTCAAGGTTGTCGTTTCAGAGCAGGAATGCCGTGATGTGTCGAGCGGAAAAAAGTTCGAGAAAACCGTCACTGTCGACCTGAATGGTAGAGGCTACAGAGGATGTGGCAAGTCGCTGTGATGTCTTACGCTGTTCTGTACGAACACAACGGAACGTGGTGACATCCGAATTAAACATGGCACCCAAAAAAGAACAAGATAGCGGATTGGTTTACTCCACTGAGCATGGCAGAATGTGCCCAGCTTGTAAGAATCCCGCCGTCAAATGCGTCTGTCGCCGGAAAGAGGCGGTTGCTAGGGTTGATGGAGTGGTACGGATTGAGCGAGAAACAAAAGGACGCAAAGGAAAAGGCGTAACGATTGTAACCGGAATTCCCCTCGATCAGGATGCTCTCTTAAGACTTGCGAAAGAGCTTAAGAAGAAATGCGGGGCTGGAGGTACGGTGAAAGAAGGCGCAATTGAAATTCAAGGAGATCACCGACAGTTGTTATTGGATGATCTGAGAAAAAAAGGTTATACGGTTAAGATCTCGGGAGGATGAGCCTCGTTTTTTAACCAGGACTTTCCCTGGATAGATAGAATCGACTTGAGCTATTGATCTATGGGGAACGGTTGATAATCTCTGGATTTGGAGGAGGGGTGGCGCTTGGGGCCACCGTTCGGGTTCCGGTAATCTATTTACCTGCTTGATGATACTTTCAAAAGGAAAACAACATGAAGATTTACGTGGGCAATTTGTCGTACGAGGTCACCGAAGATGATCTACGGTCGACTTTCGAACCGTTTGGACAAGTGGATTCCGTCAATATCATAAAAGACCAATACAGCGGTCGATCGAAAGGCTTTGGGTTCGTTGAAATGGCTTCGGCCGAAGAGGCGAAGGCAGCCATCAACGATTTGAACGGCAAAGAGCTGAAAGGTAGAATCCTAAATGTCAATGAAGCTCGCCCTCGAACTGAAGGGGGCCGCGGGGGCGGTCGAGGTTTTGGCGGGGGCCCGGGCCGCGGCAGCGGCGGTGGTCGCGGTCCCGGCGGTGGAACGGGTCGCGGTGGCGGTGGTGGAGGACGTGGTTTTGGTGGCGGCGGCGGGCGCGGCGGACGCGGCGGCAGCGGTCATCGTTCCTGAAGACCAAATCAGGGTGAACCGTTAAAGAACATGGGGATTAAAATTGGTGGCGCCGCCTTCCATGGCGGCGCTGCCACGGGTATTTCACCAACCTTAAAGGATTTACCTGGCCAGCTCCCATTTTTTCGGGGAACGCCACAAGCGCGATTTCAATAACTCCCGCAGGTGGACAAATTCTTTGGGCAGACGGTCAAAAAATTTGTCGAACAATTCTTCATGCGCGCGGGCTTCCTTGCTGGCTGCCTCGCGGTCTACGGTCATGAGCTGATAGAAAGTATCCGGATCGAAATCCAACCCTTCCCAGTGAATATCCCTATGGCGCGGCACATAGCCAATCGGGCTTTCGACACCCGACACACGACCGCCAACACGATCGACGATCCATTTTAGGATGCGCAAGTTTTCCCCGTAGCCGGGCCACAGGAAGTTGCCATGATCGTCCCGTCGAAACCAGTTTACCCGGAAAATGCGCGGCTTTTCGTTCAGGTGTTTACTTATATTCAGCCAGTGGTTCCAATAGTCGGCCATATTGTAGCCGCAGAAAGGCAGCATGGCCATTGGGTCCCAGCGCACCGGCGGTTGTCCTTCAGCTGCCGCTGTGGCTTCAGAGCCCATCGTGGCCGCAAGGTACACGCCGTGCGACCAGTTGTAAGCTTGAAACACCAGAGGCACGTTCTTACTCATTCGACCTCCGAATATGAAAGCCTTGATGGGAACCCCTTCTGGATTGTCCCATTCGGGATCAAACGTGGGACATTGCTGGATGGGAGCCGTGAATCGAGAATTGGGATGAGCCGCTAGACGTCCGCAGTTCGGATGCCAGTGCATCCCCTGCCAGTCGATTAGATGGGCGGGCGGTTCATCGGTCATTCCTTCCCACCACACATCGCCCTCATCGGTGAGCGCCACATTGGTAAAAATGCAGTTCGCATTCAAAGTGAGCATGGCGTTGGGATTGGATTTCATGGAAGTGCCCGGGGCCACTCCGAACAATCCCGCCTCCGGATTGATGGCGCGCAAGGTTCCGTCAGGCGCCGATTTTATCCAGGCAATATCGTCTCCTATGGTGAATACTCTCCAGCCTTCAAATCCTTTGGGCGGGACCAGCATGGCAAAGTTGGTCTTCCCGCAGGCGCTTGGAAAAGCCGCGGCCACGTAAGTCTTTTCCCCTTCGGGGCTCTGTACGCCCATAATCAGCATATGTTCGGCGAGCCAATCTTCATCTTTAGCCATCACTGAGGCGATGCGCAGAGCGAGGCATTTCTTTCCGAGTAAGGCGTTGCCGCCGTAGCCGCTGCCGTAAGACCAAATCACTCGCTCCTCCGGGAAATGAACGATATATGTATTCTCCGGGTTGCAGGGCCAGGAGACATCTTTTTGGCCCGGTTGCAGGGGAACCCCCACCGAATGGACGCTGCGCACAAAATCTCTCCGCTCTCCCAGCACGTCCAGGACCGCCTGCCCCATTCGTGTCATAATGCGCATGTTCGCCACCACGTAAGGCGAATCCGTGAGCTCGACCCCGATTTGAGCAATGGGTGAGCCCAATGGCCCCATGCTGAAGGGAATCGCATACATGGTCCGTCCGCGCATGCAGCCTTTGGAAAGCTCGTTGAGCTTATCCTTCATCTCTGAGGGTTTCATCCAGTTGTTGGTCGGTCCTGCATCGGCTTTATTAATGGAACAGATAAACGTTCGGTGCTCAACGCGCGCCACATCCCGTGGATCCGACCGGCACAGATAACTGTTGGGCCGCAGCTGCGAATTGAGTCGGATAAAGGTGCCGGTTTTAACCATCTGTCGGCAAAGGCGGTCATATTCTTCCTGGCTGCCGTCACAGATATAGACCTCATCCGGTCTGCAATGGCTCGCGGTTCTTCTGATCCAGCCAATCAGCCTGTTGCACGTGGTGTGGGCGCCCCTGATGGGTATATCTTTCATAGACTTCCTCCGCTCTGCCTTTCGAATCGAGGCAGTTGTTTAAGCTAATGCCAACCTGATGACAAGAAATGGTATTGGATTTCTCTGCTATCAAGGGTTCGGAGCGCTGTCAAGCAGAGATAACGACAGCAGAGATACGGCGAGGTTTCCAAGATAAGAATTACTGGTTTTAAGACTTCTTTTCCGATAAGCGGAAAAATATGGCTGAGAAGACCTTCTGGTTGTTCCAGCTGCGCCATACTCCTGGACTGAAGGTGATCGGCCGCGGATTTAGAGATTGTCCTCGACAGTCGCACATGTTATAAGCCACTGCAATTTTGGCGGAGAAGGTCAAAAAGCGCTGGAATTGATATACGGTTATTTGTGACTATAATCGCATATGGAATGAATATAGCAATCGTGCTTGAAACAAGGAGCGCAAATGAGCTTCACTTCTTTCGTATTTAAGGCGAGCCCCAGAATAATAGAATCCATCCGCTTGAGCTTGATTCGCAAATTAATAGCCTTCTCCAGCAGGCAACCGCACCATGATGCCGCGTAGATTGAGACGGCTTGGATACTTGAAATCCGCATTTTCTATTTTAACCGTTTTGCTGGCCTTAACGACCGGTTGCACTGCTCCCCCTGCGGAAGGCTGGACACTTTTTACTGATTCCAAGGAAGGAATCCAGTTCCTCTCTGCGGGAACGCCGGACAAAAGCCAGGACGAGAGCTCAGACAGGACGACGATTACCTGGAGCTTTGCCCATTTCGAAGACGGTACCAGCGGATTCGTGGATGCTACGCGCATGAAAGATGGCAGCTTTGCAGGCTTTGATGTGCTGCGCCAGGCGGCCGATCTTCGCTTGGGTGTCGAGCGAAGCGGGAAAACCAGAGTGATGGAAGAGCGAAGCGTTAGTGTCTCCGGAGCTCCTGCGATCGAATTTCGAACGGAAACGTTGACCTCTAAAGGCAGTACCTGGTATGGCGTGCTTCGGATGCTGGTTTTGGGTGAGACGCTCTATACGGTAGGGATCACCTCTCCAAATCCTTCAACTTTCGAGAAAGAAGAGATCCAGACCTTTCTGGACTCGTTGAGGGTATTGGAGTAGGAGACGCGAGCCCAGGGAGTGTTCAGTTTTGAGTTTTGAGCTGTCTGGCTTAGCTGATTGGGAGCTTCAAAACTTCCAGTTGACGCTGACCTCGACGAATCCATCCAGCGAACATTTCACCGGGAGCTTACCGACCCCAAACGTCCTGGCCGCATCGAGGTCAAAGGGAAAAGGTGACGCGTAGCCTCGCTCCATGTTCCAGTTGAGCAATACGTAGTGTGCCACCCCTATCTCTAGACGGTCCGACATATCGTACTCAAAGAAATATTCGATGATTGTCTGGCTGGCGTTGAAATTGCTGTAGGCTGGAACGGACCATTGGTGCTGCGAAACCATGCCAAGTATCCAGTGGTTCCCGAGGTAAAATCCAGCGACAGCCGGGCCGACCTGCCATGCTGCTTGTTCATACTCATCTTCTGCTTCCGCAGGTCGCGTGATCACCGGACCCGCTCCCCAGACGAACGACGATTCGCTCGTTGTCACCGGCGACAGGAGCGTCATAAGACTTATATGGCCTATTTTGTAGTCTGCCTCCATTCCTTTCAACTGATAGACCGCATTTTCATTCTGAAAAAGTGAAAGAGACGGCCTGCCAATAAGAGTCCATTCGTAGTTTGAGGCCATGTGAATCTGGGTTGAGTAATCGACACTACGATTCCCGAAGGCATTGGCAAAAGCGTGCTCCAGCGATCGATCAAAGCGGGCCAGCGAGCGGCTGAAATCACCCGCCGCTGGATCGATGAATGTTGCGGATTTAGGCCTCAAGGCATCCTCTGCCAGAGGTTTTGAACTGTAGCGGTTCGAGTCGAAATCACCAGCCTTGGAATCAGTATCACCTGCAGCCAGAAAAAACGCCAGAGTGAACAAAATTACCAGTGCTCTCACACTTTTCATGTCTCCCGCCCCTTTTAACGACCGATTGTTTGACAAGATAATTAGCTCGACTTCTACACGCGCGCAGCTTACCCGTCAGGTCTTTCTAAGCTTTGTTCTGTAGCTGCGCATCCTGCCGGGTGAGCACTATTGCGACAGGCTGCAGACCCTACAGAGAAACAGAAGGAGATAAGTCGGAAGCTACTAACTTTGCCGGTATAGTAACTGCCGGTTGAATTTCGGGGAGCTTATTATCCGAGCCAGATCCTCTTTGAATGATAGCTTACAAGGCTCACTTCAGTAGCTACAGGAAGGATCAGGTCTCGGGCTCGGCCGAGCGAATGGGCTCCATTGCACCTCAAGCCCATTGAAATGTCAGAAATCTCAGTTTCTTCGATAACACCTCCGATGGCTGCCGTAAATAGATTGAAACCAGTAAATTCGTCTAGGAAACAATGTAGTGATCGGTAAGAGTCCTCCTCGTTGAAGATGACGAGGACGATTTCATTGCCGTGCAGGGGTATCTATCGGAAGTCCCTTCCCGGACCCATTTCCGGATCGACTGGGTAACGACCTATAATGCAGCTCTGCGTGCCCTTAAAGATGGCCATCATGATGGGTGTCTGCTCGACTATCGATTGGGTGAGCATGACGGCCTGGATCTGCTGAAGAAATCAATCGAGATCTCCTTTTAATGGTTAGTCGTCATACTCCCATGCAGTATGTATTCTTCTTTGTAGTCGACACGAGAATCAGTACGATTTGAGGTTTAAAAGAAACCACTGTTTAAGGTAACATAGCCTAACCGCAATGAAATTGTGCAAATCATCACTTAATTAAGCTCTAGCAAGTAAAAGATAGCGGCTATCGTCGTACTTGGTTGATTTCAGTTTATGCCAAAAGACTAACCCTGGGGAGTAATGGCGATGATGGGAGGAGCAATGAGAAGTAATATCTGCATGGTGATCTTGCTTATGAGTTTTGTATGGTGGTCGGCTCCTTTACAGGAAGCGAGCGCGGTGAGGATGGTGGCGGCAGGGGGGCATTTCATGCTTGGCTATTCGGTTGGTTTAAGGGCAGTCGGAACGGTTTTGGCTGTAGGGGACAATGAGTACGGCCAGTGCAATGTGTCCGGATGGAGCAGCATCGTCCAGGTGGCGACGGGAAATTATCATACTGTCGGTTTGAAATCGGACGGGACCGTTGTGGCTGTGGGCGGCAATGATCACGGCCAATGCAATGTCTCTAAATGGAGTGACATCGTTCAGGTAGCGGCAGGAGGCTACCATACGGTCGGTCTAAAATCGAACGGAACCGCTGTGGCTGCGGGGGGCAACTACGAAGGTCAGTGTGATGTGTCCGAATGGAGCGACATCGTTCAAGTTGCGGCAGGCAATTATTATACGGTAGGTGTAAGATCGGACGGAACGGTTGTGGCTGTAGGGGGTAACCGTCACGGTCAATGCGATGTGTTCGAATGGAGCGACATCGTCCAAATAGCAGCGGGAGATTTTCACACGGTCGGTTTAAAAAAGAACGGAACGGTAGTGGCTGTGGGATGGAATTCTGCCAGCCAGTGCAATGTTTCAAAGTTGAGTGGTATTGCCCAGGTGGCTGCAGGAGGAGATAACACGGTGGGTGTGAAATCAGACGGAACGGTTGTGGCACTTGGGGACAATGATTACGGACAATGTGATGTTTCCGGCTGGAAAGGCATTCTCCAGGTGGCGGTCGGAGGGAACAACACAATCGGTCTGAAATCCGATGGAACGATTGTGGCCGCTGGCGATAACCACTATGGTCAGTGCAATGTCTCCGGATGGCTTCTTCCGCCGTCCTACTCCGATGCAGATGGGGATGGAGTGGATGACACGCTTGACATGTGCCCCAAAACGCCTCTGCAAACAGCGGTATATTATAATGGATGCCCTGGAAATTTAGCTTACATGGATTCTGATGGGGATGGCGTGCAGGATCAGCTCGACATGTGTCCGGGCACGCCCCCCAAAACACCAGTATATTCGGACGGATGCCCTCAAGTATACAGATGAAAAGCCAGCCCCCGGATGGGGAAGCGCATGATGAGCTCAATCTAACCGTGCGTCAAGTGGGAAAACCCGAAAGATTCTGGTATGAGAGAACAACTGCCGGTCGAAGTCGAACGGATCGTGGATAAATTGGGGGAGGAGAGGAAAATGAGTCGCGTTGCTCTGGTCAGGACCACTGATCGAAAACAGGGAGTCAAGGCTTCTATCGCCGCTCTGCGAGAGAATCCGGTGAAAGGAAAAGAAGTCCTGATCAAGCCCAATTTCACTACTGCGGATCCCTGTCCGGGCTCAACCCACAACGACACGCTGGCGGCCTTGGTGGACGAGCTCTGGGCGATGGGTGCCAAATCCATCAGCCTGGGAGAGCGCAGTTATC
>JAVEVM010000078.1:0-8598 GCA_034005055.1 Desulforhabdus sp.
GTCCATCTTTTATACGGTTGGTCTCGACTCTTCGTTTGAAGAGCTGTTGCCGATGCTCAAAAAAGGCGCGGCTCACCTGGCGAATGAATTCCCACTTTTCCGCCGGCACCCAGTCTCCCACAAAGGGCTCCAATTGGCGGAAGTTCTCTTCCATGTTGAAGGCAATTACTTCGGGATCGCCGAAATGGTCGATTTCCGCGGTCCGAGCACTGCGCTCGTAAAACGAAGCAAGATGATAGCCCAGTCTCTTCAGGTCTCGTGTTTCAATCTGTCGGAGCGTTAAAAGGGAACGCAGGCTGGCACCTTCGGGAAGCTGCACCATCTTCACTGCATATTCCACCACTTCGCCCGCGCCCTCGAGAGTGAACCGACCGTCTTGCTGGAGCCGAATTTCAACCACCCCCTGGTAGATGCCACGGCTCAATCGCTGATTCAGTGAGACTTCCTGCCCGCAGAATGTTTTGCGTGCCTCCAGGCTTTGAAAATTGAGGAAGCCGAAGTCAACCGGTTTTTTCAGTTTGTAAACCCAATCGCCGGTAAGGAACACGGCTGAAATGTGGGTATCGCGGCGCTCAAGGCAGGAGACCGGGTGAGGGTAAAAAGCCGGGTCAGCCAGAACCTGGCAGATTTTTTCGAAACGTTCGAAGGGCATGGATACGATCCTTGGGCTTGGAAAATGAAAACCGGCATGAAACCATTCTCTAGCGTGCTTGTATATGGGCAGGATCGAGCATATTAGACGCACCTGCCGGTATCATCTCTCCTCCGCCTTCCGTTGTCTCTGCCCTGCTTTCCGTTTTCTGTGCTCTTTCTTCAGTACTCGGTTTATGCCGTTGAATGCAGGCATAGGCGCTATGATTGTGGATCGATTCAAAGTTTTCCACATCAACTTTGAACCAGGAAATATTGCTGTCCTGTTTGAGCTCCTGAGCGATATCGCGCACCACATCTTCCACGAATTTAGGGTTCTCATAAGCCCTTTCGGTAACGAATTTCTCATCCGGTCTCTTCAATACTGAATAGACTTCACACGATGCAGCGCATTCAACCAGTTTGACCAGGTCCTCAATCCAGATAAAACGCTTGAAGCGCACCGCCAGGCTCACCGTTCCCCTCTGGTTATGCGCTCCCTGTAAGCTGATCTCCTTGGAGCAAGGGCAGACTGTAGTGATGGGCACATTCACCTCCAGGATCAGATCGTACCCATTCTTATAATCGAGCGAGCCCGAAACACGACAGACATATTCCATCAGGCCGGCGCTGGCTGTCACCGGAGAGAGTTTTTTCATGAAGTAGGGGAAGCAAATCTCTATGTGTGCGGATTCGGCCTGAAGGCGCTCCTGCATCGCTTCCAGAATAGCGGAAAATTCCCTGATATCGAGGTTGCCATGGAATTCGTTGAGGATCTCGATGAATCGACTCATGTGAGTGCCTTTGAATTCGCGCGGTAAATTCACATACATATTTATAGAGGCCACCGTGTGTTGGAAACGATTGGTTTTGTCCATTACGGTGATCGGATAGCGAATGTCTTTAACACCAACCTTGTCGACGTTTATGTTTCGATGATCCGTTTGGTTTTGGACATCAATCATGGGTCCACTCACTTGCGGCGTTAGTTGCCTGCGGCCTCGGCCACCGACATGTTCCTTACATTATGGCCGATTTCTTCCAGGGCGCTCCGGGTTGCTGCATTCATGTCTGCCGCAAAATCTCCGCGCAGATCGGCTTCAATGATCTGTTCGTCGTAGGGAATGAATCCCAGGAAGCGATACTCCGGCATATTGAGCTGCAGGAATTCCTTGTCGCTATCTCCACGGATCTTATTGCCCACCAGTGCGATGCGAGACAAGCCAATATCGGCCGCAAGGTCTTTGATTTTGGCGGCGGTCTCAATGCTGCGCCGTCCCGGTTCCACCACCACCAGCAAACAGTCAACCGATTGGGATGTTCCGCGGCCCAGATGCTCAATGCCGGCCTCCATGTCCATGACCACCACATCGTCGCGTCGCAAGATAAGATGCTGCACCAGATTCTTGAGAAGCACGCTTTCAGGACAAACACATCCCATGCCGCCCTTCTTTACCCCGCCCATCACCATCAAGCGAATGCGCTCGCCGCTTCGAACGGCTAATGTCTCAGGCAGGTCATCCACCTTCGGGTTCAATCTAAAGAAACCGCCGAAACTGCCCGGCACGGACTCGGTTCTTTCCGCCACCAATTCCTTCATTTTGGCAATGGGAACGATCTCGCCGGCGTTTTTGATTCCCAGGCCATTCGCCAGGTTGGCATCAGGATCCGCATCCACGGCCAACACGTTGTTGCCCTGTTCGGCAAACCACTTCACCAAAAAAGCAGAAAGAGTCGTCTTGCCGACTCCTCCTTTTCCACTAACGGCTATTTTCAATGTTCATTCCTTCCGTTTGATACCATTTTCGAGTCTAACCCTGCTGATCGCGGGCTATACCCATGAGTCCGTAAATCAGCATGCCGGTCAGCACCGCAATATCTTCTACCGGCAATCTGCCTTCGATGCTGGAATCGAAAAGTATACTCGCCTCGGGAGGAAACTCTTCGTCGCCTTCCCAGAGAGCCAGTTGGATACTAATGTGCGGCAGAACTTGAAACTTCATGCCGACATCGCCTGTCCCGACCGATTCGCCGCCAAGCAGTTGCGAACAGCGCCGAAATAGATCCGGCTGCTGACCGAAAGTGGCCAGAAAGGGATCTCGAGCTCTCCTTTGAAAAGCGTCGAAATAAAAATGCCCATCGGGAATCTCGCGGAAAGTGATCAGCTCGCCACTATCTGCCTCGCTCAATGCGTTGAGCAGGTAATGGCAGATCAGAATTTTCGCCGGCAGAGAAACCTCGTTGTCCGTCCCTTCCATGTGCACGTCGACTTGCTCATCGACCCGAATGACGAAAGATTCTCCCAGAAAAAGCAGATGAAGCTGTGTTGCGCCATGCTTATTTTCAATGATGGCGCCACTCAACTTGGCGAGGCGGTGCAGATTGGCCTTCTTAAGCGCTTCTGTTGCGAGCCGAAACGATTCTTTGTAATCATCTATGCGAGCCACCCGATACGTTCCCCGCGTCTTCTCGACCTGTTCTGCAACCAGGCCTTATTGTCAACTTTTTGCAAAACCTGAGTATTATATGTTCTTGCAGCTTTATAAATCAACCGCTTCTTCTATAAAACCTCGGCCGGTTCCGGATCAGTGGCCCTCCTGGACCAAAAAGCTTCATATCAAAGGGCCGGAACGTTCCATCGAAAGTATTTCACTGCAACGGAAGGAGTGACCAATGACAACGTGTAGAACCTTGACCAAAGAAATGCTGCCCCATTCTATCGCTCTCCACGTGACGGAAAAAGAATTAGATTATAAGCGCGCCAAGCAAATTGCCGATCTGAAAGCTCATGAGAAATGTGACGACCCCATGCTGATGGCCTGGTATGTTAAACAGACCGGAGCTTTTTCTCCCCAAGTAGAATGCTGCAGTGAAGAAAAGCCCGGTTGGCTGGTGTATGCGGAAGCAAGAGGTGCAAACATCATTATCGACATAAATGATCAAGAATTCATTTTTGTTTATCTCGACTGTTCATAGAATGTACAACAAAATTGTATCAATTGGCAGAGCTCTGCCGATTGCTTCAACAATCTTGTAGCATCCACACTCTTTTTCCTCGTCCTGCCTCCATTCACAATTATCCTTTATATATCCAGTTATTAGCCATAACAGAGGCGTACTTACCGCCCCTGTGGCATACCTCTTGGAAACATGTCGTGCTGGTTTTCAACAATTGCTTAGATCGCCAACAAGATCGATTGAGGAACAGGAGGAGCATTCGTCCATGATCAAAATTGAAGCAATCGTCAAACCTTTCAGGCTGACCGAGGTGCAAGAGGCATTGTCGATTCTCGGCATTCAGGGAATGACCGTAACCGAAGTCAAAGGCTTCGGACGACAGAAGGGTCATATCGAACTTTACCGAGGCGCAGAATACCAGGTGAACTTCGTCCCCAAGGTTTTGCTCACAGTTGTTACCACTGAAGATCGGGCGGAACAGGTTGTGGATGCCATCCAAAAAGCCGCCCACACCGGAAAAATAGGTGATGGCAAGATCTTCATCTCACATATTGATGAAGTGATGCGGATCCGTACGAGAGAAACCGGATCCGAAGCTATTTAGAACATTATTCAATTGCTGCGAAATGAGATGATGGTAACTGGTCTTTAAGGAGGGTTTATGTCGTTGCGATCTCTAATCCGAGTATCAATAAGCAGGTTCCTGTCGGTGAACCGGATAGTGATAGCTTTGCACCCGGTTTGGGCTGCGTTATGTTTGCTGCTTCTCTCTGGCGGGACCGCACTTGGTCAGGAAGCTCCTCCAGCAGCACCCACTCTGGATACGGGGGACACCGCCTGGATGCTGGTATCAACAGCTTTGGTCATGCTGATGACCCCGGGACTTGCTCTCTTTTACGGCGGCATGGTGCGCAAAAAGAATGTTTTGAGCTCCATCATGCACTCTTTCGCTGCCCTTTCGATTATCGGCATCCACTGGATAGTCATCGGCTACTCTCTTTCCTTCGGCACCGGCAATAGCCTGATAGGCGATTTGAATCATTTCTTTCTCGCCGGGATTACACCCGATTCACTCTCCGGGACGATTCCCACGTATGTCTTCATGTGGTTTCAGGGCATGTTTGCGATAATCACCCCCGCCTTGATCAGCGGAACGATTGCCGAACGGGTAAAATTCAGCACCTACGTTGTCTTCCTGCTGATCTGGGCGACCCTTGTCTATGACCCGATCGCTCACTGGGTGTGGGGCGGCGGCTGGATACAGGAGATGGGCGCGCTGGATTTTGCGGGCGGAACAGTCGTCCACCTGTCATCGGGGGCTTCTGCTTTGGCTTTGGCCCACCTGATCGGCAAAAGGGTCGGTTATCCTGGAGAGATGTTCGTGCCTCACAATCTGACCATGACGGTATTGGGAGCGGCGCTATTATGGTTCGGCTGGTTCGGGTTCAATGCGGGCAGCGCTCTTGGCGCCAATGGCATTGCCTGTTTAGCGTTCACCACCACCATGATTGCATCGGCTGCTGCAGGATTCTCATGGATGATGATGGAATGGGTTTTCCACAACAAACCGAGTGCACTTGGCGTCGCCTCCGGCTGTGTTGCCGGTCTGGTTGTGATCACTCCTGCAGCAGGATTTGTAATGCCAGGCTCTGCTCTGATCCTGGGCACCTCTGCGGGCATTGTCTGTTACTATGGAGTTCGTGTGAAGGGGCTGCTGGGCTTTGATGATTCCCTCGATGTAGTCGGTATTCACGGCATTGGAGGCGCATGGGGGGCAATCGGCACCGGGATTTTTGCTTCTGTCGGGAGTGCGGGTCTGATTTCCGGAAATGCAAAACAGGTTTGGCTGCAGTTTGTCAGCGTCGCTCTGGTGGCACTCTATGCCTATGTTTTGACCTATGCTATCGGCTTTTGCCTGGATAGAGTCATGGGGTTCCGGGTAGAAAAGGATGTGGAGATTGCGGGCCTCGATCGCGAGCTGCACGGCGAAGTGGGCTACACTCTGTAGTGTTTAGGGATCAATCCGATTGCTGAATGCGTGGAGATATTTTCAGATCCACGTATTCAAGCACCTCCCGGGCTCTTTTATAGTCCGGCTTTAAACGAATGGCGTTCTTCAGGGCCGGTTTTGCTTTGCTGAAATCTTCAGACAGACAGTAGGCCAATCCCAGGTTATAATAAGACATAGGATAGTCCGGAGATATGATGATGGCTCGTTTATAAAGCTTTATGCTCTCTTCGCGCTTCCCCGTGTTCCACAGAGTGGCCGCACAGCTGTTATACACTTTCGCTGCGTCGGGCAAGGGCTGCTTGGCACCCTTTAAACATTCCAACGCACGGTCCAGATCACCGACTGAAAGGTAATATTTCGCCAGCTCTACCAGATTCATATCGGTGAGCTTTTCCGCATGGAGAGAATCGAGTAGCTCTTGTGCCTGGTTTTTCAGACCTGACTTGCTGTAGGCATTCAAGAGCCGGATCTTAAGATCCATACCGAGCGGATTCTTCTTAACGGCTTCCTCCAGAATTGAGATGGATTCGGCAACATTTCCGATTGCGCCTTGTATGTCTGCAAGCAGGCTCAAACCCTTCCCACCTTCCTTTTCACAATTTGCTGCTTGTAGATGCTCCTGAGCTTTCTCATATTGGCCGCTCTTGAAATGACATTCGGCGAGCTCAAAGGAAAGCTCCCCGCTATCTTCACCTCCAGCCAACTGTTCGCCCAGAGTGATGGCTTCCTGATAGTGCCCGAGAAGTTTGAGTCGGATTACTTCATCGATCTTTCGTCTACCATGGCTGGGCCGCTTTAGCCTGACCTCCTCAACGGCCTGCAAAAGACTCTCCTGCGTGAAAGGCTTCAACAAATAGCCGTCGGCCCCCTCCTCCACCGCACACAGCACCCACAAGGGAGAGGCCTCGCTGGAGATGATGAGCACCAAAGTTGTAAAAAGATCGGGATCGTTCTTGATGGCCTGCAGTAGCTCGACGCCGGTCATTCCCGGCATATGCCAGTCGCTTATAACCACATCTGCCGGAGCGGATTTGAGCTTCCTGAAGGCATCGGCGCCGTTATGGGCAGTGCGCACATCCACGGCTCCACTGTCCTTGAGCATCTGCCGAATCATGACTTGCATCAGTCGCTCGTCCTCTACCACGAGAAACGAGACGTTCTCAAGTTTCCCTCTAAAGCCTCTTGGCGTCAAAATCATGCTGCCGCGCATTGTTCTGCCCCGCCTCCGGCTCGATTAAAAAACGTATGGCTATGGATCGTATGATTGCTTCAAACCACAACCGGTCGCGCGCCGTCTATGGGAAATCGGCTTCTTAAAGGTAATAGATTGATTATTATATACGGTAAATGTCTCGAAATACAAACTTAAATTATCGGATATCGGATGGAATCTTTATCGGAGATACGAAGGGAATGGAATGGCCTTCAGGTCTGCTATGCTCTTTCCGGCAGCTGTTGCGCGATTTAACGCGTCTCAAAAGCATCTGCGCCGTCACGTGTGAGACATGCGAACGCGTTTCGTTTGCCGGAAAGAATCTGCCCAAAGGCCTTTCCCGTGATCGTTGACGAGACTGGCTTGCTAGAACCGCACGGATCTCACGAACTTGGTGAGCTCTTCGTGCATCGCTGCACAGCTTTGATCCTGACATGTTGCGGTGAAGACCAGTATTTGGCCGGGTGCTCGCTGAATTTCATAGAGATGGGACTTGCTGCCTTCGGAATAGCCGTCCGCGGTAACGAACAACGCATTAGCAGAGCCTACTGCTTCGTTGCGGCATTCATACACCTGGACCGATCTTCCCACCATTTTCGAGAGCTCGTCGGGTAGGGCCTGGCAGAGCTTTGTCACCTCGGCTTTGGTAGCAGGCAGATCGCCCCCGGTTCTTGTTACAGAGATAATCGAGCCGGGATAGTCGGGATTAATATAGTAATCAACATCCCCTGAGCTCACCATCTCTTTGACATTGCCTAGCATTTGCTTATCCGCCGATTTCCAAGGACCTTTGTCAGCGTTTTCAACAGCGGCCGGCAACAGTGTCGCATCACTCCGTATGTACTGCTGATCCAACGCATGCCACCCCTCTGGAAGGTCCACGCGATAGCCTAACCCAGCTTGAGACTGAGCCCCCGCCATGGGCGTCCAAAAGGGTACAGCGGTGAGCGCTAAAACCAAGAAAAACTTCCACATCTTCTGCCTCCTTTGTCAAAATATCTTGCCTTGTTTGGCTTCAATCAATGCCTCTGCTAGCGGATTGCTCGCGGATTCATTGATGATTTCCACCCACTAGTATCTTCTGTACCTGCCCCTGTCATACTGGTCGATCAGGTATCCGCCAAGTGCTCCGGCTGCGCCGCCTACCGCCGCTCCGACGCCCGGAGAACCTCCGCTGATAGCTCCAATAGCCGCACCCGAACCAGCACCTATGGCTCCGCCGCTCAACACTCTCTGTTCCGTCGGCGACATGCCAGCACACCCGGTGAGAACAAAGAACAACGCCAGCACCGCAATAAATATCTTAATGTTTCTCATAATTCCACCTCCAACTGATTGTTGCGAATTCTTAAGAAGCACTTCTCAGTGTCCTTAATTTACACTAAGAGTGTGCTGATTAAAGTCAAGTGAGCTGAACGGTTCACCATTGCTGGCGAACGGCTCAGTTCCGCTCCTGGTTCTATGAGGTCCACGTTAGCGCTCGAAGTCCGGTCATGAATTCGAGCTAGTCAAGCTGAAGGTTGTTGTTGACCTCAACCACCCCTTCCACACTCCGCGCGATATCCTCGGCGAGCTGTTTCTGTTCGCTGTTGTTAACTTTGCCTGCCAAGGTTACGACTCCCTCGGTGGTATTTACTTCTATGGTGACAACGGTTCCAAGGTTAACATCCGCTGCCAGCTTGGATTTGACTTTGGCCGTTATCGCGGTGTCGTCCAATACTCCGGAAGCACCACTCTCTCCCTTTACAGATTCCTTCGGTTGCTCCGGGGCCTGCTGACTTGCAGC
>JAVEVM010000079.1:0-8497 GCA_034005055.1 Desulforhabdus sp.
GCAAATTGTTGCGAGAGAGCGATCGGGACGTTCTAACCGTAGTTGCAGCCGGTGTCACCCTGCACGAAGCGCTCAATGCGTACGAAGAATTGAGACAGGAGGGGATATCTATCCGACTGATCGATTCGTACAGCATCAAGCCAATTGATGCGGAGACACTTGGAAGGGCTGCAAGGGATACCGGCATTATCCTCACCGTAGAGGATCATTTCGCTGAAGGCGGCTTGGGAGAGGCAGTCCGGTCTGCATTGACGGAGCTTGCCGTACCGGTCCATTCTCTGGCAATCAGGAAGAAACCAAAAAGCGGCAAGCCGCAAGAGCTTCTCGACTATGAAGAAATCTCTCGAAAAGCCATTGTGGCGAGGGTGAAAAGCCTCATACAGATGATTTAGAGCACGCATTCCGGAGAATGCACGGAGCCGATTTTCCGGCTCGCAAAGGAAAGTCACCATGCGAATTGGTATCGCTGCAGACCATGGCGGTTTCGACCTCAAAGAACATCTGGCCCGTGAGCTTAAGGCTTCAGGCTACGAGGTGATCGATTTCGGAGCATTTGAGCTAGCAGAGGGGGACGACTATCCGGATTTTGTTATTCCTCTGGCCAGAGCGGTTTCAACCGTTAAGGTGGAAAGGGGGCTGGCAATTTGCGGTAGTGGGGTTGGAGCCAGCATCGCTGCCAGCAAAGTGCGCAGGGTCAGGGCGGCATTGATCACCGACGTCTTCTCAGCTCACCAAGGAGTTGAAGATGATGACATGAATGTGATGTGCCTGGGGGGCAGAGTCACGGGTTATGCACTCGCATGGGATCTGGTGCAGACGTTTTTGAGAGCGAGCTTCAAGGGAACCGAGCGCTTCCAGCGCCGCCTGGACAAGGTGGCCGCGCTAGAAGGGGAGAGTTGAGCACGAAAAGCGGGGAGCTCTTCCTTAGTACAATTCAGTTGTTATGTTATTGTTTCGGCTCTTCGCGGATTAGCGGGATTCAGTTGGTTCAAGTCTCCGACTTGGACCATTTTGACATTTTGAACAACTCCGTTGTATCCGACAGCGACAAACAGCCTGCTCGCAAGCTTTATAGCAACTGAGTTGCTTGAAAGGTCAGGCTGGTTCAAGGCGGAGACTCGAACCAACCAAACGGCTGAGTCAGGAGCATATCTCACGAATCCGCGATGAGCCATTGTTTCTTACTTTCGCGAACAGCAACAGGTGTGTTAGGAAACTGATTGGTCGAGAATAACTCTCCAGGTGAATGAGTAAAGGACAAGGATGTGAATCTGGCTTCAGTGGGTGTTGATTTGGGGGGAACCAAGATCGCATTGGCTCTGGTGGAAGAATCGGGCCGGATCTTGAAGGCTTCCCGCACGGCAACCGATGTGCAGGGTGGAGCCTCGGCAGTTATCGAACAGATCAGAGAAGCTGCCGCTGCCTTGGTGGAAGAGTGCGACGCTGCGGTCGTCGGAATGGGGATCGGCGTTGCCGGGCAAATCGAGCCTGAAACCGGGATAGTGCATTTTGCGCCGAATCTGGATTGGCACAATGTGCCCTTGCGCTCTGCACTCACTTCGGCTTTGAACTTTCCCGTGGTCATTACCAATGATGTGCGGGCGATAACCTGGGGAGAATGGCTTTACGGCGCCGGTAGGGGGTGCTCTGATCTGATTTGCGTGTTTGTGGGCACGGGAATCGGCGGGGGAGTCGTTATCAATGGAGAGGTGGTGAGCGGCTGTTCTAACACGGCCGGGGAGATCGGCCATATCACCGTAGATCGACACGGTCCGCAATGCACTTGTGGCAACTACGGCTGCATGGAAGCTCTGGCTGGGGGCTGGGGGATTGCACAGCAGGCACGTCTGGCAATATCTGCCGATCCCGTTGCGGGTGCCGAGCTTCTGCAGATGGTGCACGGGAAGCTGGAAGACATCTCTGCCAGAACGGTTTCCCGTGCTTACAGGCAAGGAGATCCATTGGCCGGGAAAGTGATAAGTCAGGCTGAAGATGCCCTCATTGCAGGGATGACCACTCTAGTAAATGCTTTCAATCCCTGCAGACTTATTTTAGGCGGTGGTGTGATTTCCGGTTTGCCGGAACTTGTGGAACGGCTGGACCGGGGCGTGCGGATGCGAGCTTTGACTGCAGCGACCCGCTCCCTGGAGGTTCTGCACGCCAAGCTGGGTGACGATGCCGGTGTGGTCGGCGCAGCGGCCCTGGCTATGCGATCCTTTATGCAAAGAAGTTAACAGTTGGAGAAGATATGGGAAAACTTTCTGCGTCTATCCTCTCCTCGGATTTTGGAAAACTTGCCGAGGAGGTGCAGGCTGTGGAACAAGCAGGGGCGGATTGGATTCATGTAGATGTTATGGATGGTCACTTCGTTCCCAACATCACCATAGGTCCGGATGTCGTTCGGGCAATTCGCAAAGCGACCAGGCTTCCACTGGACGTCCATCTCATGATCGAAAAACCCGAGCAGTACCTGCAAGCATTCGTGGATGCCGGCTCCGACTGGCTTGGCGTACATGTCGAAGCATGTGTGCATTTGCATCGCACTGTCCAAAACATCAAAGAGCTTGGCATCAGAGCGAGTGTGGCGCTCAATCCCGCCACTTCTCTGGCAGGCCTGGAATACGTGCTGCTTGATGTGGATATGGTGCTTCTAATGACGGTCAATCCGGGCTTCGGCGGTCAGAATTTCATCCCTTCGGTTCTTCCCAAAATCCGTGAATGCCGTCGGTTGATCGACCGAATGCAGGCGCCGGTCGTTCTGCAGGTTGATGGTGGAGTGCACCGCGGCACCATCGACGATCTGGTAGATGCCGGCGTGGATATATTTGTAGCGGGTTCGGCCGTTTTCGGAGACGGCAACTACCAGGCAAATGTCCAGGCGTTGAAGGAAAGAATGGCAAGTAGAAGAATTTGACGGCGATCGCTTGGTTTGAGGCTTTAGCTTTTCATGAGGCGTCGGCAAGAGAGCTAGGCCTTGATAAAAACTCCAAGAATACCGACCTTCCTTATTTCCATGGCATCCTTGAAATTGAGCTTTGCGCCATTGAGCGCTTCTTTGAGATGATGGCCGAAGAACCGGTCCTCCTCGGGATGCAGGAGGATGTGCTTGGTGATAAAGTTTTGATATAAAGAAGGATAAAGCTCCTCAAGATAATAAACGCCGCCCGTTTTCAAGACTCGCGCAATTTCGACCACCGTGCTTCGCCAGTCAGGGATATGATGCAGGACACCAAAGCCGAAGACGGCATCCAGCGACTCGCTTCGATACGGCAGGTGGAGTGCATCGCCGGCAAAAAAGGAGATCTTCCTTTTCTCGGTGGATGTAAGATAGCTGCCAGCCTTTTGAATCATGCAGATATCGAGATCCATGGCATGCAGGACAGCCGGCTGAAATTCGGCAAGGATCATGGCTGCACCGGCTCCCCTGCCGCAGCCTATCTCGAGCACCGTTCGGCCGGGATTGAGAGGCAGCATTCTTTTCAGCAGGCGAACCAGAATGCGCTGCTCCTGTACTCGAATCGGATTATTGACCACCCACCTTTCAGCCCAGTTCAACTTCATCGGAATGCTCTATTTTTTGGTCCCAATGTGAATGACTGCAATGCCGTTTGTGAGTCTTCGAAATTTCACTCTGCTGAAGCCGATCTCTTGGAGCTCCACAGCCAGTTGCTCGGGACTGGGAAACATGCGGATGGACTCAGGCAGATAACTGTATGCGGGAGCGCAGCCGGCGAGCAGGTTGCCCAGATTGGGCATGATGTAAAATGAGTAGAAATCATAAAGTGCACGGAACCAGGGAGTAACCGGTTGGGAAAATTCCAGACACATGATCTTCCCGCCGGGCTTGAGCACTCGATGCATCTCTTTGAAGCCCTGTTCGGGATTGGTCAAATTACGGATTCCAAAGCCAACCATAGCGGCATCGAAGGAGCAATCGGCGAAGGACAACTGCTCGGCGTCTCCCTGCACGTATCGAATGGTTTGTGCGTACGGCGAATGATCCACCTTCGGCCTTCCAGTTTCCATCATGGCCCAATTGATGTCGTAGAGTACAATTCGGCCGTCGGCTCCGATGTGTTCGGCGGCCATTAAAGAAAGGTCTGCCGTGCCGCCGCACACATCGATGACACGATCACCCGGTCTAAGCTCCATCATCCTCACAGCTATCTCTTTCCACAGATAGTGGACCCCAAAGCTCAGGAGGGTGTTCATGAAGTCGTATTTGCGAGCGACGGTGTTGAAATGGCGCCGAACCCACTGGACTTTTTCGTCCTTAGGGATCTGTAAGTAACCGAAATGGGTCAGGTGCTCATTGCCCCGGTCGTCCGGTTGCTTTGCTGACTGCATGTGTCACCGATTGTATCAATGGTTACGGCCAGGTTCTTGCTAAAATGCCATTTCGAACAAAGAGGCGAGGCGGCAGCTGTGTTCGAAATGGCATTTGTGATCGGACCTTGCACGGATATGTTTTTGGCATAAGCCGGGCTGGCGACTCGGCGACGCCAGGATCGCGGATGCTGAAGGACTAAGCGCTCCCGGGTGGCGAACAAAGCTCAGGCAGGTTTTACTACCAGGCCGGTACGAATGCAGCGCGTGCAGACCTTTATGCGGCGCACCTGGCCCTCTATATTCCGATGACGCACCGTCTGCAGGTTAGGATACCACACGCGTTTGGTTTTGTTATTGGCGTGGCTGACGTTGTTGCCTTTGTGAGGCGTTTTTCCGCAAAGTTCACAGGTCCTCATGACAGGTTTCCTTTCATGTGCAATACGGATCAGATCTTGAGCTTGTGAAGTGCTCGGATTTACTCTTCGTTCAGCAAACCATTTTCTTTAACACAACCAGCACAGCGAGGCAATCACTTTCCTGAGCGCTGCAGCAATTCTCATTTTGACTGCTGATCCTTTTCCGTAGGGTGGGGGGAGGCGCGTCTTTTTGCGCCGCAACCCACCAAAAGCTTCGTTTGCGGTGGATTACGCTTTTGCTTCACCCACCCTACGTCAAGTGCGAGCTCCAAGATGAGAATTGCTATGAGTGCTGAGAGTTTTTAAAGTTTGTTTTTTTCTTATTAGCTGTCTCCAGTATTAAGAGACAAGCCCCATCTTTTTTGCTTCCCGCAGCAGGTCTTCGCGAAATTTTGGATGTGCCAGCTCAATTATGGCAAGAGCCCGCTCGCGAATGGACTTACCCTTCAAATTGCACATCCCGTATTCGGTTACCAGCCACATGGTTTCCATGCGCGTTTCCGACAGTAGTCCTTCGATCCGTGGAACTATTTTTGAGATGTTCTCCTGCTTGGCTGTTGAATAGAAAGCGAGAAAGGATTGGCCGCCTTTGGAGCGAAATGCACCACTCACGAAATCCCTCTGTCCTCCTACTCCGCTGAGCTCATGTCCCTCTGCATACTCGGAATTCACCTGGCCGAAGAGGTCCACCTCCACGACTGAATTTATCGAAACGACATTATCATTCATCGCAATAACGGCAGGGTCATTGATGTGGCTGGCCGGGTAACTCTCAACCGCAGGGTTGTCGTTTATGAAATCATACAGGCGGCGATCTCCGCAACACAGGGTGAAGACCGTCTTGTTTCGATGGATGTTCTTGCGGCTATTGGTGATGGCCCCCGCCTCATAGAGGTCGACAACCCCGCTGGTCAGCATCTCGGTATGAATCCCGAGCTCTTTGTGATTTGTCAAGAATCGAGTCATCGCGTTTGGGATTCCGCCGATGCCCAACTGCAGCGTGGCGCCGTCAGGCACTCGTTCAACGATAGATCGGCCGATGATTTCGTCAAGCTTGCCGGCAGGGCGGTCTATGAGCTCCACCAACGGAGCATGGTGCTCCACGATGGCATCGACTTCGGAAACATGAATGAGGCTGTCACCGAAAACGCGCGGCATATTTTCATTAACTTCGAGCAGCAGCAGTTCGCAATCGCGGGCGACAGAAGATGCGTAGTCATTGCTCGTGCCCAGGCTGAAATAGCCATGGCGATCCATGGGTGAAACGGTGATCATGAATGCGTCCATATGCACAAATTCGGTAAAGATGCGAGGGAGCTGCCATAGATAACTGGGGGTGAATTCGACTACCATGCGAGGCTCCGCCGCTTTCATGAGAGCACGATCCAGAGCGGTGATGAAGTTCGGCCGTGGGTGCAGTCTATCCATCAAATCTAGCTGCAGAAGGGGGGCTGCCGGGGCCAGGGCCAGCTGATAGTAAAGATTCAAATCTTCAATTTCCTGGGCCCGGGCGCGTTCGGCCAATGCACGGCAAAGTTCAGGTGGGGCCCCCGCACCCAAGCCGAAGGAGAGATTTCCTCTCTTGGGGATCAGGCTGACGGCATTTTCGGGTGTGGTGAGCTTTCTGCGGTATTCGGCTGCATAATCCAACGGCATGGCTCTCTCCCTGATTTGCTTTTAGCATTTTCAAGACCAGCCTGTCAGGCGATGTTTTTGCCGAGCTCTTCCTCTCGACCCATCCTCTCATATTTTCTTGATGACAGGTAGGAATCTGTGCAGGCTTGATAAGTGATCGGCCACCTGCGGCAGAACTCGCGCAAGCAGGCGGCCATGCGCATGCGATTCACCCATGAGGTGAGTCGCCTGCCTATTGCTTTCGTTTGTAGGTCATCTCCATCATCTTTGCTTCCTTGCCGCTCTTGTCGATGCTATACATCTCAAAAGTTAAAGTATTGTCATCCACAATCCTGCTCACGGATCGATACTTCGTGGGGCCCATAATCGGATCGTCATAGCTGCTTTCCTGAATTATGATCTTGTCGTTTTCACCGGCGCTTCCCTCGAAAAAGTAGATGCCGGTGCTCATGGAGTCTATCCAGGTCGAGACAAATTTCTTGGTATGGTTGTCGTAACCGACGATACCCATGCCGGTGAACGGGCTCCCCATCATATCTCCGGTGAACTCTTGTTGCAGATAGCGGCCGCCAAAAATCATCTTCTGTTCGGAAGTGCCCGTGGATTCCATGGGAGGCTTACCAGGCTCCATCCAGCTTTTGCACTCGACGTTCCAGCTTCCCGCCATTTTTCCCAGCGACTTATGAGGCGCGCCGGGAGTTGCCAGCTTCTGGTACACTTCCATCATCGCCTGCATGTCCATCTTGCCTTCTTGTTTTTCCTCTTTAGCCATCTCCAAGCTCCTTATTGATACCTTCACCCATAGCCGCAACCTGATGGCGAAGGTGAAGCGGTTACCCAAACATTGCGGTTGATGTATCTCGCCGCAAGGACTTCGCCGGCCGGGCACATCAAAAGCGCCCGACGAGCGATCTTTCTTGGCTCTGAGCATCAAGCCGTGATCGCTGTTTTCGACGTTCCTTTCATTTTTTCGGTACACCCAGGGACTGTAAGGTTTCACGCATGTCCTTGATATGAAACTGAACGTGAGATTCCTCCGAGCCACCGAGCAACCCGATCCATTTCTCCAGTGTCGGGTATTCTCCAAACGGCGTGCCTTTAAGCAGCGGGATATGCGCTTTCCGATCCAGCTGCTCCCCGGAAAGGTCGCTCGCGAATTTCGACATGCGGCCGTACTCCTGTTCTACCTCCGCGAGCAGTTGGGCGAAGGTCATACGGACCCGCTCCCCGGTATAAAAAGGATTTTCGGGTTCGATGTCGATTCTGGGGTTCTCCTGATTTAGAAAGGCCTGAAGGGTCGGCAGCATGCCGGATCCTTCCGGGCCCAAAAGATGCGAAAGGATCTCTTTGGGAGACCATCGCCCCTCGGGCGCACTGGAAGCGATGTGCTCGTCGACCCGCGCGCATGCTTTCTTCAAATCTTCAATCGACTGGTCGATGCTTTGAGCCAATTGCGGCCCTGTTGAAGTTGCCATGTCAGCTCCCTCTTTTCGATTTCTATTCATGTTCGTTTCATCCATTAGTAGGTAATCATTTCCTTCATTTTTTACAAAGTGGGAAGTTGGAAAGAGAATTGCTGTGCCTGTACAGGAACGGACTTGCTGCGGAAAGGATACGCAATTTGCTCGGCTGAACTATGGACTTTTTCCTTCGCTGCGTGTCATAAATGCTCTGTCTAGATTTGCAGGAGCGCTCCGCTCCGTGTGTCTTTTCATAGCCGGCCACGATCGGACGCTCACGGTCGACGATCGTATTGACGGATACAGTGCCGTTTCGGATTTGGCCTCAGGAGCGAATTCGTTATGATTGCTGCACAAGATCAGAATCGAAACTGAACGGTCGTCTTTGGCCGGCTTGTAGGAGCCTGGGATTGGACGGTTGGCCGAGGCAAGGTGCTTCAAACATCTCGAATTGAATAACATCTTGATTTGTATCACGGAGGAATATTCACTTTAATGATGATATTACTAACAATTACTGGCATGGGTTTTGCCTCCCGTTTGTGTGTTGAGTGACTTCATTACGAACTAGATAGAGAGACAGCCGGTGTCTCAAAGTCGGCTTGTCGAGTTGAGCACAAGAACTTCGATTAACTGCAGAGAAAACTTTTGGAATTG
>JAVEVM010000080.1:0-8475 GCA_034005055.1 Desulforhabdus sp.
TCATTGGTGAGCAGCCACATGAGATTATATGCACGTGAATTGGCGGATCTAGTTATCATTATGACAGATGCTTTTATGATCTGCACATCGCATTTGGAAACCGGCAAAGTAGATCCGGAACGACTCTACCCTTTATGGTTTTCAAAGAAGGAAAAAGTCAACATCATAGCCGGTTTAAACGATCTTATGCAGAACGGAGATTTGGCCAAAACCATCAGGAGCTTTGCACCCTCCCACGAACAATATTGGCAATTGGTCGAAGCCGCCCACCAAATGGAACAGGTGATTGCCGCGGGCGGCTGGCCGGTGCTGCCATTGGGACGAACCTTGCGCCCCGGCGATCGTCAGCCGCACATTGTATTGCTGCGTGAAAGATTGCAGACGAGCGGCGAGCTGAGCAAAAAAGAGCCGGCTATCGAACCGAATTTCTTTGATGAAGAGCTTGAGATTGCAGTCAAGAAGTTCCAATCCCGCCATGGCCTGGCAGTCGATGGGGCTGTGGGGCCGAACACGTACGAAGAGCTCAATATCCCTGCCGAACGACGCCGTCAGCAGATTTTGCTCAATCTGGAACGGTGGCGTTGGCTTCCCCACAATTGGACTGACAATCACATCGTAGTCAATACTGCAGCCTTTTCCCTTAATGCCCATCGGGGCAAAGAAAATCTGTCCATGAAGGTCATCGTCGGAAAGGACTATCAAAAGACACCGGTTTTCAGCGAAAAGATGGTCTACATTGAAATCAATCCATATTGGAATGTTCCACGCAGCATTGCCGTTAAGGAATTGCTCCCTAAAATCAAGAATAATCCAGGATACCTGGCACGGCACAATTACCAAATCATCTCCGGAGATGGAGTGATCAATCCGTGGCAGGTGGACTGGAACAGTGTCAATTCCCGGAACTTCAGGTGGCGCATTCGCCAAAGACCGGGACCGAAGAACGCTTTGGGATTCATCAAGTTCATGTTCCCCAATCGGTTCAATGTCTACATGCATGACACCCCTGACCGTCATCTATTCCAGCGGGCCCGCAGAGCCTTCAGCCATGGCTGCATCCGAGTGGAAAAACCCGTAGAAATGGCTGTTCTCATCCTCCGGGACAATCCGGGTTGGACCCGCGAACGGATCGAGCAAGCCATACAGGCTGGGAAGAGGCGTGTCATAAACGTAGAGTCCGATTGGATGGTTCATGTGCTGTACTGGACTTCCTGGGTGGACGACTACGGTCAACTGCAGTACTGCCCGGATATTTATGACAGAGACCCGGTTCTCTGGCAGGCATTGAATAAGAAAACGGAATAGATACCTCCGTATGGTTCGATGCGTGCAGTCAGCATCTAAACAGCGCCTGAATCTTTTCTTTACCGTGTAAGTGTAGATTGAGCTTGAACGGAACGAAACCCGACGAATTCGAACAGCTAATTGTGTTGAACTGTAACTTGGGCTCACACCGATGAAATTCACTACCACATGCAATCTCGAGTGCCCTGATTTGTGCTCCCTTTGGATCGAAATAGAAACGGGAGGGACGCTCAAGATCAAAGGAAACCCGCAACATCCTTTCACACAGGGGTTCACCTGCGCGAAGCTGCATAAATTTCAAAACCGCCTGCGCAGTCCGAAACGTATCACTAAGCCGCTTCTTAAGATGAATGACCGATTTCGGCCCGTTTCCTGGGATCAGGCTCTGGACAAATGTGCCGAACAGATTCAGAAGCTTCGTCGGGAGCCGCTTTCAATTCTGCATATTCCCGGAGATGCCGCGAAGGGAGTCTTACAGCTGGTGCCGAAATATTTTTTTGCAGTGCTCGGCAGCAGCAGGATCAGCGGCTCGCTTTGCGATAATGCCGGAATTCAGGCCTGCATCGAAGACTTCGGTTCTCTGGAAACAAACGACATTACAGACATTGTCAACGCCCAAGCCATTGTCAATTGGGGAAAAGACCTCCATCGGAGCTCGGTCCACACGGCCGCCCTCGTCAGCCGGGCTCGTAGAAACGGCACGAAAGTGCTCACCATTTCTCCGGGAGGCGACAGCAATGAACCTCTCAGCGATTGGACTGTGAGGATTCGCCCCGGGACGGATCGCTTCCTTGCAGCCGCTGTGCTTCGCCTGTTCGTGGAGCGAAATCGGCTTGAGCAATCGGCAATTGATCGCACCGCTAACTGGGAATTGTTCCGGCAATTGATTGAGCGCCATTCCTTTGAGGAGCTTATTGTCCGGTGTGATGCCTCAAAGGAAGAGGTCGAACTGGTCTACAGTTGCTACGCACACCGCAAGCCCGTCTCCACCATGCTTGGCTGGGGACTGCAACGTTATCTCCACGGCGCTGAAAATGTCCGCTTCATCAATGCTCTTGCCGTGCTTACGGGGAATCTCGGCAAAAAGGGCGGCGGAGCTTATTTCAATATCTCATCCATGCGCAATTTCAATGTTTTCTTGTCAGCACCGGCCCAATCGGACAAGCGAAGAGCTTTGCTGCTGCCCGCAATCGGTCGAGAGATTCTGCATGCTGCCGATCCTCCCGTGAAGATGATTTGGGTTAACGGCAGCAACGTGGTCAATCAGGCGCCCGAATCCGGACTGACCGCGCAAGCTTTTGCACAAGTGCCTTTTAAGGTCGTGGTGGATGCTTTCCTGACCGACACGGCTCAGCTGGCAGACCTGGTGCTTCCCTGTGCCTTGATGTTTGAGCGGGACGATATAATCGGCTCTTTTCTCCACGATTACATCGGTTATGCGAGAAAAATCGTAGATCCGCCGGGGGAAGCTCGAACCGATTTGCAGATTATGACGGAACTGGGAAAACGCCTCGATCCGCCCATTCCCATTCCCGACATGGATCATTGTCTTTCGACAGCGCTTGCTTCGCCTTATCTGGATATCTCCCTGGAAGCCTTGCGAGAGCGCGGTTTTGCTCGGGCGAAAAGAGCATCGATTGCTTACGCCGGATTTCAGTTCGACCATCCGGACGGAAGATACAGACTGCCCACCGCCCTTCACGAAGAGCCTCCCCCACCCACAGACTATCCCTTGCGCCTGCTCACGCTCATCCGCAAAAACGCCACCCATTCGCAGATCCTTCCCGATCAGCAAAAGATTCCGCCGACGGTCCGGATTGCCGAAGACAATCCTATTCTCAAATCATTGCATCTGGACCGTCCGGTGTTTCTGGTATCTCCCCTTGGCAGTCTGCAGGTGGAAATAAGAACCGCCAGGGACCTGCATCCGGAAGCGGCTATTTACCGCCGCGGCGACTGGATGAAGTGCGGCGGAGGTGTCAATCAGCTGATCGCGGCGCAAACGACCGACCTTGGAGATGGGACCGCTTACTACAGCCAATATGTCCGATTGGAGAATTGATATTGATCAGAAGCGGATTTCATCCGGCTCTGAAGCTACCCCACTATGCTGATTGCGGCCACAAGCGCCAGCAGAATCCCCATTCGGTTTTAAGTCCCACATAAAGGTTAGACAGGCTCATCACGCCGCCGAGGAAGGTACCCATCAGCACCGCGCGCAAGGTGAGCTGCGGAATGTCTCCGCGGTAATGGTTTTCGAACCATTCGAGCTCGACCTGGTCGGGGGCTTTTCCCTCCGTATCGATGCCGAAGAATTCGCTTCCCGTGTTTGCCTGGTTTTCTTCATTCATTTTTAATCTTGGAATCTTCCAGTGGACCCGGAGCCTGCAACCATATAAAAATGGCTTTTTTTGTAGGCTCATTGCGAACGCACTCTTATCTTAAAGTCTGGCTATTTTCTCACCCTCAGAACCATCTTGCCAACAAACGGCTGAGAAGGGAGGATCGATTTGAAGAGCACTCATTCGCTATCTGCCAACCGCGCCGCTGCCAGCTTGTCCATCAATTTGAAAGAGACGAGCAGAACGGTTCGAGTTGCTATCGCTCTAGCTTTGCTGGTCTCCAGTGTAATCATCATTAGTCCGCATCACACTTTCAGCCAGACTTTGTTCCCCCAGTCGTCGACCGAGAACAGCAATCAAAAGCGGATGTTTCCATTGGACAATGTCTACGATTCCCAGCTTGAGACCAGACTCAATGCGGTTCTATCTCAGATCGAGCCATTCAAAAGTATTCGAGCCGCCGTTCGGGAGGGCGTTGTTGAGCTGAGCGGAGAGACCGCACGGGCCGAAGCGCGCAGAAAGGCTGAGGAGCTGGTCTCTCAATTCCAAGGAGTTGTCTATGTGACCAATCAAGTTGAAATCGAATCCGAAGTCGAAGGTCGTATCAACCCCGTTATTGCAAAGGTTCTGGAATACTTGAACAGGATTTTGGCACAATTGCCGGTAATTGGGATTGCTATTCTCGTGGTGATTGCATTCTGGCTGCTCTCGCTGCTGATTTCACACTGGGAGGCGCCATTCAGGCGAATGAGTATCAATCCGCTTCTGCAGGGACTGATCCGGCAAATGCTCCGCGGCGTGATCATTCTCATAGGAATTCTGGTCGCCCTGGATATCCTGGATGTTACCGCACTGGCCGGCGCTATCGTTGGAGCCGCCGGTCTACTCGGACTGGCACTAGGTTTCGGAGTACGAGATATCGTAGAGAATTATCTGGCAGGCGTGTTTCTTAGCTTGCGCAGCCCATTTACTGTCAATGACTTTGTGCGGGTGGAGAATCATGAAGGCGTAGTCGTACGGCTCACGGCTCGGGAAATGGTACTGATTACTCTTGAAGGAAATCACGTGCGAATTCCCAATTCTTTAGTGTTCAAAAGCGTGATCCATAATTTCACCCGGAATCCGCGGCGTCGCTTCGATTTTGCAGTGGGAGTGGGTGCAGATGAGGATTTGACCGCAGTGCAGGATATCGGCTGCAGTGCATTACGCGCCATGAAAGGCGTCATGAAGGAACCCGGTCCGTCCATGCGCATCATGCAACTGGGAGACTTTAATGTCACCGTGCGATTCTTTGGCTGGGTGGATCAACGAGCAGCCGATTTCTTGAAGGTTCGCAGTGAAGCGATTCGTCTGGTCAAAGTCGCATTGGATAAAGCCGGTGTGGAGATGCCGGTACCGATTCAGACCGTTCGGTCCCGGGAGATTTTGCCTCCGGAAGAGCTGAAGCCCGCAGGGGAAAAAGTGGTCCCCATTGAGTTGGTAGAACAAGAAATCGAAAAAGCGGACGTATCCGTCGATCGGCAATTGGATGAGCAGATTGAAGAAGAACGGGCAGTTTCCACAGAGAAGAATTTGCTCAAGAACTGAGGACGCACAAAGCATGCTGGAAACTCTAACCCGCCGACGCGATCTCTTCTAGGGTTCGACCGGTCAATACGGACTCCGGTTCGGTGCTGGTCGGGTTGCGGCGTGCGTCCGCTTTCTCGTCTCTTTTTTTGATAAGCAGCCAGCGCTCCTTACCACTCTTGTCCGGCTTGCCGGTCCTGATCAGAGCGTACCCTCCCTCCAGCTTTTTTCCTTCCAGCCAGACCTCAACCGTTCCCTGCTCGAGCGCCTGCTCCATCGAAGCCCCATCCCCTTCTTTCTCTTCCCTCAAATTTCGGTAAGTTCCCGTATCCCAGACCAATACAGTACCGCCGCCGTATTCGCCTTCGGGGATAATGCCTTCAAAGTCCGCATACTCCATCGGGTGATCTTCGGTTGGGACGGCCAACCGCTTGTCGCGAGGGTCGGTCGAGGGGCCCTTCGGCACGGCCCAAGATTTCAATACTCCATCCACCTCGAGCCTGAAATCATAGTGCAGCTGTCTGGCATCGTGTTTTTGGATGACAAATCTGGGCTGCTCTGAGCTCTTCTTCTCACTCCCCGCCGGTTCAGAGGTACGCCCAAAATCGCGCTTATCCCGATAGGTTTTGAGTGAATCCTTGCTTGCCATGGGATCACAGCCTCCTCAATTCCGAATGGGTTGGCCATCGTTTAGTTGGTGAGATTGGTTAAAGGTTTGCCGCGCTTCGCTCCAACGAGTCTCAATGCCCAGCATGCAACCGTTCAGCGCCCGTGCTGAGTTAGGCAGCCGGTAATAGCGAAGGTAAGGCAATCTTTGAAAGGATAACTCGCCTGCACCGATTTTGCCACGAGAAGTGTGGATTACCATGAAGCATGCTCACCATGCCGTCGGGAAGTCCCAGGAAGGTGCGGAGGAATACCTCGATGCTTTCCTTGGCGAATGACACAGTTTCGTCAGAAGCTTACGATCATATTTGAAATAGATACGGAGCATGATGGGGACGGAGAAGATAAGCTGCCGGTGCGGGCCCTCACAGGAAAACACCGAAAGGAATTCATGTTTGCATTCGGGGTTGGTGCACCGAACCCGGCCAAATTCCTCGTGCAAGCCTCCGCATCGCAAATATTCCTCGACCACCGCATCCACCCACCGGCTGGAACAGCCCATATTGCTTCTCGCAATGCTCGTCATAGCCGGCCTTGAAATCTTCATAATGATTGTGCAATATCTTCCACAAAAGGGAATTGGAGGGCTCTCTTGGGTGGTAAATTGGCATATTGGCAGGCACGAAAAACCCCTTGTTCGCGAGGGAAGAGCTCACTCTCCTCCAGCACCGATGCCTGATGTGTTGAGCCATTGCCTGAGCTCTGGGGAGCAGTTAGAAGCAAACCGGATCAACGCTATAGTGTACAGCTGCAATTTTGTATATGATTGGTAAAGAGAGGATTGTGTGAGTATGCATGTAAGATTGGATTGTCTGCAAATTGAGTCGTGTCAGACAATATCTGGCACCGTGATCTTAAGGAGATTTGCACATGGCAGAGGCAGCAAGAAGAAAAGCCACTTATGACGATCTGTACGGCATTCCTGAAGACACTGTGGGGGAGATCATCAACGGTGAACTGATCGTGACTCCCCGGCCATCAAGGATGCACGGCTTTTCGGCGTATGCGCTTGGTGGCGAACTGCTTCCGCCTTACCAGTTTGGTCGCGGAGGAGGTCCTGGTGGGTGGATCATAATCGGGGAGCCGGAAATCAAATTCGGAGATAATTTTCTGGTACCGGATATAGCGGGGTGGAGGCGAGAGAGATTTCCCCACTCGGAATCAACGAATTGGATTTCTGTTACGCCAGATTGGATTACGGAAATTCTCTCTCCCAGTACTGTCCGGGTGGATAGAATCAAGAAGATGGCCATCTTTGCCGAACATCAAGTCTCCCATCTGTGGTTGATTGATCCCACAGCCAAGACGCTTGAAGTATTCAGGCTTGAATCTGGCGGCTGGCTTCTAAAGTCCGTCTTCGGTGAAGACGATATGGTGCGAGTTGAGCCCTTCACCGATATCGAAATAGATCTTAAGAACCTCTGGCTTGAGTAAGATCAACAACATTCATTTTTCCCAACAGTGCATTGATCGGACCCTAAACATGCCGGGAATATGTGGTGGTGTTCTCTCGGAGCTTCATGGGGCACCAACCTAACGAATGCTTCCAGAGGATCGGACGGAAAGCATGGTGCCCTCTTCTGACCCGTTGCGGCCCAGCCGCTGAACCTTAGGGTGCTTGGAAACATGCAACTGACTCATCGCCCAGTTGAGGGGAAAGACATTCAAATCATCTGCGGTCTTCCGCAGAACGAAACGGAGTTGCTTTTCTTTTTCCCAAAGGCGATATTCCCCTTGGCTGAATCGGAATTGCAGGATCCTCGGGAAAGAACCTTGTGTCAACTTGGACCCGATTTCCGGAACTTCCAATTGAGGGGATAGCAGATACATGGATACTACGACGATCGTAGCCAGGATGTAAGGGCAGGAGCTCGTCGCTGCGGATTTTCAGACGGTCTGCCGGAGCCTTTCCGATGGCAAAAGGCCGCCTGGGCGGAGTCCCTTCCCGAGCACGAGAAAGCAGATTCTCTGGCGCCCATCCTCAAGATATTCTGCCATGTCATCTCAAACGGCTGGACAAAACGAAGAAGCTTCCTATTTCACCAGCAATCAACCCTTGGAAATGGAAGGAATCAGTCATGGCAGTTGGTTGGTCCCGCGACGAGGCGGTGCAGCAACAAATAGATGCCACAGTGGATTCCGCTGTCCGGCTGGCCAAAAGCAGATTGCCGGAGGGCGAAAGCCTGACTCATTGTGAGGAATGTGAGGCCGAAATTCCTGAAGCGCGACGCAAGGCACTGCCCGGCGTTCGCTGCTGTATCGGATGTCAAGCGGAACGGGAAAGAAAGCTGAAGAAAGTGGAACTGTACAATCGAAGAGGCAGCAAAGACAGCCAACTTAGGTAACTGGATCGAATGGGAGCTTCCATTTTTCACCACAATTAGAATTCAAGCCGGGTTTCTTCCGGGATTACTGCCGACCTGTCCCGGATGGGAGATTGTCGCTCATTTTCAACCCGGCTCGACAGGTTGCCGGGGATTTCTACGATGCCTTTGAGATGGAGGGGGGCGACAAGATCGGTTTGTGATAGCGACAGGTGCCTCAGCCGGTCGTGCCAGCACCAGGGATTTTGTCGAAAAGCTTCTTTGAATGAATA